>JAYTIB010000851.1:0-8018 GCA_043732205.1 Schlesneria sp.
GTGCCAACCTTCGGCAACTACAATCCGCAGGCGGGCATGGAAATGGGACTGGCGATCCTGAGTGACATCGAAGCGTTCTTCTTCATCCAGGCCGCCCAGGGGGATCAACGGAACAACCTGTTGTTTGCCCCGAAGGTGACGGTCTTCAACGGTCAGACCGGATTCGTGACAGACTCCAAGTCCCGCCCGTTCGTGACCAGCCTCACTCCGACCGTCGGCTTTGGGGCCGTCGGATTCCAGCCGCAAATCACCACCATCAACGAAGGGATCACCCTGTCGGTCACCGCCGTGGTTTCGTCGGATCGCCGCTACGTGCGATTGTCTGTCAACCCGCAGTTCCGGTCCATCACCGACGTGTTCACGTTCTCGTTCGTGGGTGGCGGCGGTGCCGGACAGCAGGGACAGCAGGGCCAGCAGGGCCAGAACCAGCAGGGTGGCCAGGGTGGCTTTGGTGGTGGTCAGTTCGGCGGTCAGGGCGGTCAGGGTGGTCAGGGTGGAGGCCAGCAAGGCTTTGGCATCGGCGGTGGCATCGGCGGCCAGGGTGGTGGTCAGGGTGGTGGCCAGCAGGGTCAGCAGGGCCAGGGCGGCGGCGGTCAGACGATCACCGTCCAACAGCCGGTCGTCGAAACCGTGACGGTCATCACCACGGTCAGCGTTCCGGACGGTGGCACGGTGCTGCTGGGTGGAGTCAAACGACTGAAGGAAGGCCGCAACATGTCCGGTGTGCCGATCCTCAACAAGATCCCGTACGTCAGCCGCCTGTTCAAGAACACCGGGGTTGGCCGCGAAACGGAAAGCCTGATGCTGATGATCACCCCGCGCATCCTCATCCAAGAGGAAGAAGAAGAATTGCTGGGTATGCCGCGCACCTAAACCGAGGCTCTGTCGCAAGTCCTCGGCCGCCGCGATCTCACGGGCAGATCGCGGCGGTTTTTTTCTTTGACCGCGGGGAAACAAGTGGGTAGTGGATGGTGGGTAGTGGGCAGTGGGCAGTGGATGGGAATGCCATTCGATTGCTACCCACTATCCACTGCCCACTGCTCCCTCCGCGAGTCACCCCAGCACGCCGGGAATTGTCTTCCAACTCTGGGCCACTCCCGTCAGGCGTTCCTGCCGGCCGTTGTGTTCGAAGAACAGGTTGTCCGGGTTCAGGCCGAGTGCGGTCAGGATCGTCGCATGCAGGTTCTTCACGGGCTGCGGTTGATCGATCGCCCGCAGGCCGATCTCGTCCGTCGCGCCGATCGCTGTTCCCCCCTTCACGCCACCGCCCGCCATCCAGATTGTGAATCCGTACGGATTGTGATTGCGGCCCTTGTTCCCCTGCTGCATCGGAGTGCGGCCGAATTCACCCGCCCAGACCACCAGCGTGCTGTCGAGCATCCCGCGCTGCTTCAGATCCGCCAGCAGCGCCGCAACCGGTTGATCGGTCTGCGCGGCGTTTCGATTGTGATAGTCCGTGTTGTTGTCGTGTGCATCCCAGCCGAGCTTGTCGACCGCGTTGTACAACTGCACGAAGCGGACCCCCTTCTCGACCAGCCGGCGCGACAGCAGGCACATCCGTCCGAACAGCGCCTTGTCCTTGTTCGCATCGCGCAGGCCGTAACTCTCCTGAGTCGCCGCCGTCTCGCGCGACAATTCGCCGATGTCGAGCGCCGCCGATTGCATGCGGTACGCCAACTCGTACGACGCGATGCGGCCGTCCAGATCGAGTACCCCCGGCCGCGCATTCGCATGCCGCCGGTTGAGTGTCTGGGCAAAGTCGATCGTCGAGCGTTGCACATCCGCCAGTTCGGCCGGCGGTTGCAGGTTTAGCACCGGCGAGCCCTCGTGCCGAAATTGCGTCCCCTGATAGGCCGCCGGCAAAAACGCATTGCTCCAATTGGCCGAGCCGCCCAGTCCGCCGACCTTGTACAGCAGGACGTATCCCGGCAGATTCTGATTCGCGGAACCGAGTCCATACGTCAGCCATGATCCCAGGCTCGGCTTGCCACCGAGGATCGCGCCGGTGTTCATCAGATACGTGGCCGGCGCGTGGTTCGAGCTGTCGCTGAACATCGACCGGACCTGGCACAAGTCATCGATGTGCTTCGCCGTGTGCGGCAGCAGTTCTGAAACCCACTGCCCGCTCTCACCATGCCGGGCCCACTTCCACGGCCCGGCCATCAACTCATCCTTGCAGTGGTTGAAGACGCCGCCAACCTTGTCGGGCTGCTTCTTGAACGACTCCGGAACCGGTTTGCCGTCGAGCTTCAACAACTCCGGTTTGTAATCCAGCAGGTCAAACGTCGACGGCCCGCCGTACTGAAAGAGGAAGATCACCGACTTGGCCCGCGGCGCGAAGTGCGGCAACCGCTCGGCCAACGGGTTGAGTGCGTCGAGCGCCGTCGGCTGAGGCACGGCCGCGCGCAGTTCATCGGCCAACATCGCACTCAAGGCGACACCCGCAAAGCCGCCACCGGTCTGCGTCAAGAACTCGCGTCGTGATTGACTGGGGATCATGGGGATTCAACCTTGTGCTTGTCCGGCTTCAGATTGTGCGTGACGTTACGCGAGCGGCAGGAACAGATATACAAGCACGCAGCGCGAGTGAGTGAGCGAGTGAGTTGTCAGGCACACTCGCTTGCGCATCGTGCTTGTATTTCGGTTAACTCTCATCTGCCGCGCGCCTTACTGTAGTCCGGTCGCTCCACCGACCGGACGTCTTAGGACCGTTCGAGAAATTATTGTCGTGGATCGCTCCGCGATCCAACGTTCTGATCGCAAAGCGATCAGCGACAATGCGACAATAAATTCTCGAACGGTCCTTGGCGACCACACGTCCCACCGGCGGAGCGGCGGGACTACAGTAGTCGCAAACGGCCCGCGTGCGGGCCATCAATCGACATAAGCAAACTCATTCAAATTCAGCACAGCCCGACACAGATCCACCAGCGCCAGCCGCTCGGCGGAACCTTTGCGACCCGCCAAACGATGTTGTTCGGCGTGTCGCTTCAACAGGTCTGTCGCCAACTTCAATTCGTCAGCATCGGCCGAACGGCCAAGCGTCCGCTGGAACAACGACTCGATCAATCGGCTCGACTGCGCCGCGTCCGCAAACGACAAGCTCTCAAGCTTCCCAGCCACCCGGTCTGCCAGAGCCTCGGCGAACCGGACCGCTTCGGGACTGTTCAGAAACATCAGCGCCTGAGGCGCGACGACCGTCGTGTCGCGGCGCGCACACGAGACCGTCGTGTCCGGCAGATCGAACGCCTGCAGGAATGGAACCGGCAGGCAGCGCTTGCGGACAAGGAACACGCTGCGAACATCCGTCTGTTCGATCGGATCGGTGTACCACCCCTGCATCCGCCCGCCATCGCTCCCCTTCTCGGCCTCCAAGATCGCCGGCTGCGCTTTCAGCAATTCATCGGGAATGAGCGGCCACAACGGCTTGCCCGTCTCGAACGGCTTCAGCAAGCCGGACACCGCGAGCAGGCTGTCGCGCAGAGTTTCCGCATCGAGACGCCGGACGTTTTGCCGCCAGAGCAGCAAGTTGTCGGGATCGCCTTTCGTAGGACGGACGCCCACGTCCGTCGTGTGCAATTCTTGAAGCGGCATTCCACCGGACGCCTGACGATACGCCGCCGACATCACGATCATCCGATGCAACTTCTTGATCGACCAGCCTTGCTTGGTGAACTCGACCGCCAGCCAATCCAACAACTCGGGATGCGTCGGACGTGTACCGCTGAATCCGAAATCGTTCGGCGTCGCCAACAACCCGTTCCCGAAATGTTGCTGCCAGATCCGGTTGACGATCACGCGCGCCGCCCACGGGTTGTCGGTGGAGGCGATCCAATCGGCCAGTGCCAGCCGCCGCCCGGTCGTCGAGTCACTCGGCGGCTCGATCGACGCCGGCCCCGGAGCAAATATCGACACGAAACCCGGTGGCACTTCGTCGCGCGGCGCTGCGAAATCCCCCTGGAAGAGGATGTGAGTCGCTGGCGCGGTCGGTCCTGAATCGGTGGTCCCCATCGCGCGGCGCGGGTGCCGCCGCCGCGATTCGATCTCACCCAGAGCGGCCTTCAACTGCTCGTGGCGCAACTTGTCGGCCTTGTCGAGCTTCGCCTGCTCGGCCTTCAGCGGTGCGGCTTGTCCATCGAGATCCGCGTTGTGACGGTCGATCTCCGCCTGCTCATCGGCGAGCGACACAGCCAAGTCATCACGCGGCGTCACACCGGCGAAAAAGGCCCGCATCCGAAAATGATCGGCCTGCGAGAACGGGTCGTACTTGTGGTCATGACACTGGCAGCACGACATCGTCAGCCCCAGAAAGGCCGACGCCGTGGTGTTGGTCAAGTCGGCCATCTGTTCCGCGCGCAACCGGACTTCTTCCTGAAAGATCGAAGCCGTGCTGTCCCACTGGCCGAGCCGCAAAAAGCCGGTTGCGATCAGCATGTCGGCTTCAGCCTCGGTTGTAGGATGGGCACTCTTGCCCGTCCTGATTTCGCCATCTTCAGCAGGACGAGCCGGAGTGCCCATCCTCCTCGCGGAGATCAATTCGTCACCGGCAAGCTGCTCGCGAATGAACTGGTCGAACGGCTTGTCCTGGTTGAACGAGCGGATGACATAGTCGCGATACTGCCACGCGAGCGGTCGGAATTCGTCTCGCTCGTATCCGTTCGTGTCGGCGTACCGCACGACATCAAGCCACAGCCGCGCCTGCCGCTCGCCGTATCGCGGTGAGTCGAGCAGCCGGTGGACCAGCGCGTCGTACGCATCCGGCGACGTGTCGGCGACGAAGGCCGCGATGTCTTCCACCGTGGGCGGCAAGCCCGTCAGGTCGAACGTCAGCCGGCGAATCAACGTCCGACGATCGGCTTCCGGTGACGGCGTCAGTCCCTCCTTCGCCAGCCGTTCGCGAATGAAGGTGTCGATCGCACCGTAGGACGGATTTCCAATCCGTCCGTGTTTCACGTCGCTCCGTTCTCGCGCGACGTCGTTCTCTCCGACCACGCCATTCTCGGACGGATTGAAAATCCGTCCTACGGGCTTCTTCAACGACCACAAATCGAGCCGCTCGCCGCGGAACAGTTTGCGGATCGGGTTCCGTTTGTCGGTGAGGGCATCGCCGATCTGTTGGCCGTCATCCAAAGAACTCGGCAGGCCGGCACCGGGACGGTAGGCATCCAAACTCGCTGGTGACGGGCCGAGAATGATCGAATCGAAAAACGCTTCCTCGCCCCGATCACACGTCGGCGCGAACCCCGTCAGTGTGAAGTCTCCGATGTCCTTCCACAGATCAAACGTCGCGACCGTCCATTCGGTCGGCGCGGTCTCGGCGACTGAGACTGCCGCCCATCCGGTCGTGTTCGGCCCGGCGACGTAGCGACCATTCGCCACCTTGGCGTCCGGCCAGTTCCCCTGCGACGCGAGTTCGATCATCACGCTTCCGCCGCCACGCTTCTTCCAGGCGAGTCGCAGGAATCGGAACTCACCCGGCTGCGGCTGCTCGCGAACCACGAAGTTCCAACCGGGAATCTTCACACCGTCGCGCTGCAACGGCGTCATCCCGAGAGCGAACTTGCCAGCGAACACACCCTCAGTGATGAGTCGTCCCCGACCATTGCCACTCGTGAGCGCGGTCAGAAATTGCGGCTCGTCTTCAAACAACACCGCCACTGGTTCCGGCCAGGCCGCTCCATCCTGTACCCACTTCGCGAGCGTCGCGATCTCTTTGTCCGACAGCTTCTGCTTCGGGGGCATCTGCAAGTCGGGATCGCCGAACGTGATCGCCTTGACGAGCAGACTCTTGGCGGCGTCCCCCGGCACGATCGCCGGTCCAAGGTCGCCTCCCGCCTTCGCCGCCGCGAACGAATCCAGCCGCAACCCGCCGTCTTGTTTCTCGCGCCCGTGACACGACACGCACTTCGCATCGAGCAGCGGTTGAATCACGTCCACAAACTGCTGGCGATCTTCGTCGGCACCGGCCGCACCGGCCGCGATCAACCACGCGCACGTCAGCCGCAGGATCTTCTGATTCAGCTTCATCGGGTCGATGTCCCTGCTGTGGTTCTTGCGCGCTACTCACGAATCGTTTCTTGCCAGCCTGCGCAAAGTCTGCTGCTTCAAAGTAGCCTTCATCGCTCCGCGTGAAGAAAGCCGTCCGCGCGTTCGGCACCGAATGTTGAGCAATGGTCCACTCACGATCGGTCCACTTCACGCGGAGAGCGTGTGAATCTTTCAATTTCAAGGCAGTCCGCCACAAGATGTAGCGTTGGCTTTAGCCGACGCGGTACGACATCTTGCGTGGGTTGAAACCCACACCACAAAAACGCACAAGCTCGGAGCGATGAAGGCTACTTTGATTGCGGGCGGATTGTACCCCGGCGGAAGACGCATTTCCTGATCGGGAACTCGCGGGAACCGGAATTGACGGGCGGGCCGTCGTCTCTGCCCCAACACAAATCCCCGACTGGCTCGACCCGCAACAGAACGGCGCTTAGAATGCCCGCCGCGTTTCGAAGAGTCCCGGATCGGGATCGGTGAGTGCCAACGGAGAGTCACGATGGGCAAGGATTTTCTACAGATCGCGTTCATCATCGCCATCGGCTTTGGTGCGTTGATCGCGATCATTTTCCTGGCGGTGTTTGCGGCGTACTTCAAACTCTGGCTGCGGGCGTTTGTGACGCGGGCCCGGATCAATCCGTTCTCGCTGCTGTTCATGTCGCTGCGAAAGATCAATCCGACGGCGATTGTCGACACCAAGATCATGGCGGTGCAGGCCGGCCTGCGTGAGATCACGACCGACCGGCTGGAAGCGCACTACCTGGCGGGGGGCAACATCCGCAACGTCGTCCGCGCGCTGATCATCGCGCACCGGGCCAAGATCACCCTCGATTGGAACACCGCGGCCGCGATCGATCTGGCGGGACGCAATGTGCTCGAGGCCGTGCAGACCAGCGTCAACCCGCGCGTCATCGACTGTCCCGATCCCAAATCCTTCGGCCGCGACACGCTCGACGGCGTCGCCAAGAACGGCATTCAACTGAAGGCACGCGCCCGCGTGACCGTGCGAACGAACCTGGCCCAGTTGATCGGCGGTGCCACCGAGGACACGATCGTGGCCCGCGTCGGCGAAGGGATCGTCTCGGCGATTGGTTCGTGCGAAACGCACAACGAAGTCCTGGCGAACCCGATGCTGATCGCGAAGACGGTGCTGCAGAAGGGGCTCGATTCCCAGACGGCGTACGAGATCGTCTCGATCGACATCGCCGACATTGACGTGGGCGACAACATCGGCGCCCGATTGCAGGCCGACCAGGCGGAAGCCGACATGCGCATCGCCCGCGCCAAGGCCGAAGAACGGCGGGCTCGGGCCGTCGCCGCCGAACAGGAAATGAAGGCCCTGACCGTCGAGAACCAGTCCAAGGTCGTGCTGGCCGAAGCCGAGATTCCGCTCGCCATGGCCGACGCCTACCGCGGCGGATTCCTGCGAGCCAAGCCGCAATCCAACGGGGCCGTCTGACGCCACCGTCTCACTGCAAATCACAGGGGTTCCGAGTTTGCGGGGGGCAGCCGACGTGCAGGTCTTTACGCCGAAGGCGTTAGGGATTCCAGCCCAGGGTCGTGAGCGAAGCGAGCGCACCCTGGGTCTGGATGCGGACGAGGGACTTCACCCTGACAGGGTGACGGAATCGTGGAATTCCGCGTTCCGGCACCCCTTCAGGGTGCGTCGGGTGATCGCCGTCCTTCCCAGGGTGCGCTCACTTCGCTCGCGACCCTGGGCTGATTTCCGTAACGCCCTCGGCGTAAAGACAATTCCGAAATCTAGTCCGCTGGTCCAAACTTGGAACTACTGAATTTCGACCGCCGCGATTCACCGCCGCGGTGCTTTCTCGCATCGATCATTTTCACCAGCCAGCGCCGCCGAACGCCGCCCCGCGATTGTTTCCACATGCCCTACGTCTGGTTCGCCGTCGTCTGTGCCATCTGGGGAAGCAGCTTCATCCTGATGAAGCGGGCGATGCTCTGCCTGTCAC
>JAYTIB010000852.1:0-8012 GCA_043732205.1 Schlesneria sp.
GAAGCGATCGCCGCGGTCAAGGGTCGCACCAGCCAGCCGATTCAGGAAGGAGACATCATCGTCCTGATGTGCCGCGGTCCGCTCGGCTGCGGCATGGAAGAGACGTACCAGATCACATCCGCGCTGCGGTATCTGCCGTTCGGCAAACATGTGGCGTTGATCACCGACGCCCGTTTCTCGGGTGTTTCGACCGGAGCCTGCATCGGACACATCGGTCCCGAGGCTCTCGACGGCGGCCCGATCGGCAAGCTGCGCGACGGCGATTTGATCCAGATCGAGATCGACACGCGCAACCTGACCGGCTCGCTGAACTTCATCGGCACGCGCGAGCAACAGGTGACTCCGGAAGAGGGCGCGAAACTCCTCGCCGCACGAACTCCCGCGCAGCCGCTGCACTGCGATCCGAAGCTGCCCCCCGAAACGCGCCTCTGGGCGCTGCTGCAACGCGCCGGCGGCGGCACCTGGGCCGGCTGCGTCTACGACGTCGACAAGATCGCGGCGGCACTGAACGCCAGTTCGGCCGCGTCGGCGCAGCCGCAACAGTGAGAGCGTGTGAATCTTTCAAGTTCAATGGCGGTCCGGCACAAGATGTCGCGTTGGCTTTAGCCGACGCGGTACGACAACTTGCGTGGGTTGAAACCCACGCTACAAAGATTCACAAGCTCTGAGTCCCGCTCACGCGAAGACGCGTTCGTACGTCGCCTGGTCGAATCCAACAACAAGTGTCTTGCCGATTTTGATCGTGGGTGCCCGCAACTTGCCGCTCGGGCCAATCAGCAGTCCCAACAGCGTGTCGTCGTCGGGACGCTCGTTCTTCAGATCGATGTGAATCACCTTCGTCCCGCGCGTCACGTACAGTTCGTTGGCCTGGCTCACCAGCCTCAATGCGTCCGCCTCGACGAGCGGCGTCTTGCGTGCATCGTCCTGCGCCGCGACTGCGATTTTGTGCTCGGCGAGAAACGCGGCGGTCTTGCCACACGTCTTGCAGCCGTTGCGGTGATAGCTCCAGTCGACTTTCGGCATCGTCGTTCCTCGTTTAGCCCCAACGCCACCGGCGTGGGAGTGATTCGTGGTCAGCGTACACATCGGCTCGCACGCCGTTGGCGTTGCGGCTAAACGTCAATCCGGCACAACACCGGCAGTCATGTCAGCGAGATCACGTGGTTGCTCAACCGTTCGTAGCCGGTCTCGGTGATCAGGTAGTTGTGTTCGATGCGGATGCCGCCGATCCCTTCGACGTACAGGCCGGGTTCGAGCGTGATGACATCGCCCGCCAAAAGCACGTCGTCGCTTTGCGGGACCAGGATCGGCGCTTCGGGATGCGCCAGGCCGATGCCGTGTCCGGCGTGATGCGCGAACTTGTCCGCCAGACCGGCGTCGAGAATCGGCTGGTTCACGGCATGGAACACATCGCGCGCCTGCGTTCCCGCCTTCAAGACCGTTTCACCGCTGCGTTGCGCCGCCGAGACCAAGTCATACAAGTGCTGTTGCTGTGGATTCGGCGCACCGACTGTCAGGCAGTTGGTGAAGTCGGAGCGGTAGCCTTCGAGCACCACGGAATAATCGAGCGTGAACATGTCGCCCGGTTGCAGCGCATAACCCGTCGGCAGGCCGCCGACCTTGGGATGCGCGGCGTTGGCCGCTCGAAAGTCCCCATAGATGAAGGCCGGTCGACCGGCGGCGGCCATGGCGGCGTTCTGGACTTCGCGGAAGATCTCGAACTCGGTGATGCCGGGACGGATGATTTCGCGCAGTCGGATCATCCCCGCCTCACCCGCCCGCATGCATTCGTTGAGCAGGGCGATTTCGTCGGGATGCTTTTGGCGGCGGAGCGACCGCAGCGTGGTCCCCAGATCGATCGATCCCGACGGGTCGACATCCGCCGCTTCGCGCCGCACCGAATGCCGCTCGTGATCCAGACCGAGCAACTCAAACGCCCCGACCGGCAACCACTCGGCTTCGACAGCCCCGCTGCGACCGTACAATCGGGGCGAGATCTGTTCGGCGGCTTCGAGCAATGCATGATCGCGATTCTTGACCGAATGCTGATGGTCATACCACTTCACCATGACTTCATCATCGATGAACGGCTCGGCCGCCCGCGATCGCAGCGAGAAGTTGTCCCCCAGCAGCGTCGCCTTGCCATCACGTTCGAGCAGCAGCCACGCGCGTTCGCCGGCCGAAAACGTCTGGGGATGAATCCAGAAGTTCGACAAGTACAGCACATGCCGGGGATCGGCGATCAGCAACCATTCGCACTCCGGCGGAGCGGCGTCCCACAACTGTTTGCGGCGGGCGACACAGCCTTCTTGGGTCAGCATGAAGATCTCTTTCGAAGGTGGGAACCGAGAAGTCAAAGGGGAGGAAGTTGACCACAAATAACCCAGCCCGGCCCACGGCCGGAACCAAAGGCTGTGGACAGAAACATTGGGGACAGAAAAATGACACCCCGATCCCGGTCATCGTCTTGCCTCATTTTTCTGTCCTCAATCTTTCTGTCAGCCTTGTCTTCTTGACCGGGGACGGATTCTGTTTCCACATCCGGGAATTCTTCGCGTGCCGCGCAAATTCAAAACGTGAGTAGTACAGATTGCACGGATGGAAGAGAGGGCAAGAAGACAGATCGAGGAGGACACAATCGGTGCATCATTCATTCATCTGCCTCTTCCTCTTATCTGTGCCATCTGTGCCATCTGTGAAATCTGTGGTAATCCTTCTTTTTCCGCGGCTTCAAGTCATCCGCTGCGGTGGTGCAACTGCTAGCAATTTCAATGCACGCCCTGCGCGGCGAGCCAGCGTTCGGCGTCGAGGGCCGCCATGCAGCCGGTGCCCGCCGACGTGATCGCCTGGCGGTAGTAGCTGTCGGCCACGTCACCCGCCGCGAAGACTCCTTCGACACTGGTGTTCGTGCGGAATGGTTGCGTGTAGATGACGTAGCCCTTGTCGTCGGTCTGGACCTGGCCCTTCAGGAAGTCGGTGTTGGGTGAGTGACCGATCGCGCAGAACATGCCCGATGCGGCAATCTCCTCGGTCGCGTCCGATTGCAGGTTCTTCAAGCGGACTCCCGTCACACCCGCCTTGTCGTCGCCGAGCACTTCCTCGACGCCCGAGAACCATTTCACCGTGATCTTGGGATTTTCGAGAACCCGCTGAGCCATGATCTTGCTGGCACGGAACTCACCCCGCCGATGGATCAAATACACCGTGGAGGCAAATTTCGTCAGGTAGCTGGCCTCTTCCATCGCGCTGTCGCCGCCACCGACGACCACCAGCGGCTTGCTGCGGAACCGGGGCAGCGCCCCATCGCAGACGGCGCACGCCGAGACACCGCAGTTCTTGAACTTGTCTTCGGAAGGGAGCCCCAGATAGTTCGCTCGAGCTCCGGTCGAGATGATGATCGAATGGGCTTCGGTCGACTCACCCTCAAGCGATTTCAGCTTGAACGGCCGCGATGACAGATCGACTTCGACGATGTCATCGGTGATGACCCGCGTGCCGAAGTTTTTGGCCTGCTGTCGCATCAGGTGCATCAGCCGCGGTCCCGTCAGGGCGGGATCGTCGAACTCGGGAACCGCCTCCAAGCCCTCGGGCGACAGGGCGCTGGACATGAACCCCGACAGGTCGCCGTGCGGGAAACCGGGGTAGTTCTCGACCTCGGTCGTCAACGCAAGCTGGCCGAGCGGCATCGTTCCCTGCTGGTAGTTTTCCTGGGTCATCGCCCCTTCGAAGACCAGCGGTTCCAGGTTCGCCCGTGCGGCATAAATGGCGGCGGCCCACCCGGCGGGACCGGACCCGATAATGACAACTCGCTCCGTCACGCGACTGCTCCTCGAAATAGTCTGAAACCCCGATGTGCTGATGCTTGTCCGAGGCGGAACGATACCCGCGTCCCGACCATCGGGCAACCGTGGTCATTGACCTCTGCGGGGCACGACGAGCTTGGCGGTCAGGATCTGGACAATCTCGCCATGCTGATTCTTGGTCTCGCTGCGAATCGTGGCCAAACCGATGTCGGGGCGCGAGCGGGAGGGACGCAACTCGGTGACTTCGGTCTCGACCCGCAGGACAAAACCGGGGCGCGTCGGACGCGGCCAGTTGACTTCGGCTCCGGCCCCCACCAAGCCTCCCTCGATCGACAGCCCGCTGGTCACGAGCAACCGCATCGTGATGGCGGCCGTGTGCCAGCCGCTGGCCACGTGTCCGTGAAACACGGTCTCTTTCGCGGCCTCGGGGTCGACATGAAACGGTTGCGGATCGAACTGTTTGGCAAAGGCGATGATCTGCTCTTCGTCGATCAGATGCGTGCCGCTGATGAACCGTTGTCCGACGCGCAGATCATCGAAGAACATCGGTGCGACAACGATCGAAGGTTGTTGTTCGGTCATGTTTGAAACCAGTCCCTTCCACATGGCGAAGGCCGTTACTGTAGTCCGGTCGCTCCGCCGACCGGACGTCCCGCCGGCGGAGCGGCGGGACTACAGTAGTTGCCGGTCGCTCTTGGTCATGCCCCATGATCAACGTTCGCTCTACCGCACGAACTGATCCACATACTCCCGACCGAGGCCCACTTCGACATAGTGCTTGCGGCACATCTCGATCTTGGTGAAGACGTCTTCGTAGCCGACCTGCTTTCCATCACCGTCGACGTACACCATCGCACCGTGGATGTTGAACAGCGTGATCATTTCCGGCGCGCCGCCCGAGACTTCGTCCACCACCAGCGTGTGGATTTCGCCGGGCGGTTCGTAGACGAAGCTCCCTTCGCTCGCCACCCAGTCGTGTTCGAGATACCGCCACGCGCCGCGGATCACGTAGCCGGTCACCCACGAGGGATGGATGTGCCGTGACAAGACTCCCGACTTGCGGACCCGCAACAGGTTGCACCAACTGCCGGTGACTGTGTTCAGCAGCAGCGGCCGGAACCAGACGTCTTTGGCCTGCGGAACCCAGACGCGCTCGTCGTCGGGAATTGCCAGGACGGCGATCTCAGGCTGGATGCCGGGGAGTTGGGTGATGACGGTCATGCGAAAACATCCTTGATGAAATCCGATTCTCTCGACAGACCAGAGTGTCACGACCGGCGAGTTTACTGTAGTCCCGTCGCTCCGCCGACGGGACGGTCGCAGAGATGACGGGATATCCGCAGAGCTGAAGTCCCCACATTCAGGCGCTCACGCTGCTCGTCCCGTCGGCGGAGCGACGGGACTACAGTAGCCCGCGTCGGCATCAAGCGGATAGCCAGTTGCCTGACATCGAGTCCGCCGGTCACGAGATCAGATAGCCGCCGTCCACCGGCAGCACGACTCCGGTGATGAATCGGGCGGCCGGGCTGGCGAGAAAGAGTACCGGTCCGGCAACGTCCTCGGGCGTCCCCCAGCGGCCCAGCGGAGTGCGCGCCAGGATTTGTGCCGACCGGATCTCGTCGTCTTGGAGCGATTGCGTCAGCGCCGTCGTGATCCAGCCGGGTGCGACGGCATTCACGCGGATGCCATCGGCGGCGTAGGCGATCGCCAGCGACTTGGTCAACTGCACGACGCCACCCTTGCTGGCACTGTAGCCCGGCACCAGGCCACCCCCGAAGAAACTGAGCATCGAAGCGGTGTTGACGATGCAACCGCGGCGAGCCTTCAGCCCCTCGCGCGCGGCGGCGCAGACGCGCATCGTGCCGGTCAGGTTGATGTCGATCACATCGGCGAACACGTCCGGCGAGTGCTCGTCACCGCGGCGGATGACTCCCGCGCAGTTGACGACCACATCGAGTTCACCGAGTGCCGCCACGCAGTGTGCGACAGCGTCGGAGTCGCGCACGTCCAATTGCTCAAGCACGATTCCGGCCATGTCGGATCGTCCGCGCGCGGCGAGTACTTCGGCCTCGGTCGCACCGATGGCGGTGACCCGGTCGCCCGCGCTCGCGAACGCGCACGCAATGGCCGCGCCAATCCCACTGGTGCCGCCGGTGACAAACACGTTGCGAGGGCTGGACATGGTTGGTCTCCGAGATTTCCGTTGGACGACGGGCCCGCCCGATGAAACTGGTCTGTCTGAGCGGGGCCGTCGATTCGATCAACTTTAACCGCCGAGGCACCGCCCCGCGCGTCCATGTTGGGTTGAACTGGGGTCGGGTGTAGGGTGGGACCAGCGGCGCTTCGCCGCGCCGGCCCACCAGCATGACCGGCGATGTCCTGGTGGTGGGCCGGCGCTCGAAGCGAGCTTGTCCCACCCTACATTGAAAACGACGATGGCCCGCCGGCCTCGTTCGTGAAACTGGCTTCGCGCGCCGGTTACTGGTAGGTTATGGCCCGTTCACATCCCGATCCGAATCCCACGCCAAACAGAGGCTTTCGCGACCGATGCTTGAGACCAACGGCCCCGACTTTTCCAAGTCCGATTTGATCCCCGTGATCGCGCAGGACGACGCCACCGGCGATGTCCTGATGCTCGCGTACATGAACGCCGAAGCGTATGCCGAAACTCTGCGGACCGGGCGCGTCTGCTACTTCAGCCGCAGCCGCCAGAGACTGTGGCGCAAGGGCGAAGAGAGCGGCAACGTGCAGGAACTGAAGGCGATCTTCTACGACTGCGATGCCGACACGCTGCTCGCCAAAGTAAATCAAATCGGCGGTGCCGCCTGCCACGAAGGTTTCAAAAGCTGCTTCTTCCGCCAGATCGATCCGGCCACCGGTGCCGTGACAGTCATCGGCGAACGGGTCTTCGATCCCAAGACGGTGTACAAGAAGTAGGGGATAGTGGTTAGTGGATAGTGGGTAGGAGAAAGCCCAACGTCCCAGCCCCTATCCTCTGACCACTACCCACTACCCACTACCTCATCGAGCCCTCCATGTCCGACAAGCTGATCAAACTGGGCATTCCCGCCGGAAGCCTGCAGGAAGCGACCGCCGAACTGTTCAAGAAGGCGGGATACACGATCAAGTTCTCGTCCCGATCGTACTATCCGGAGATTGACGATCCGGAAATCGAATGCATGCTGATCCGCGCGCAGGAGATGGCCCGGTACGTCGAACAGGGTGTGCTCGACGCGGGCATCACCGGGTACGACTGGATCCTGGAGAACAACGCGCAGGTTCACGAAGTGTGCGAACTGATGTTCTCGAAGGTCAGTCGCCGGCCGGTGCGCTGGGTGCTGTGTGTCCCCAATGATTCGCCGGTTCAGTCTGTCAAGGATCTGGAAGGGAAGCGGATCGCCACCGAAGTCGTCGGCCTGACACAGCGGTATCTGGCCAAGCACGGTGTGCAGGCGAACGTCGAATTCTCATGGGGCGCGACCGAGGTCAAGCCTCCCAAGCTGGCCGATGCGATTGTGGAAGTGACCGAAACCGGCAGTTCATTGCGGGCCAACAATCTGCGGATCGTCGACGAAATCCTGCAAAGCACCACGCGGCTGATCTCCAACAAGACCGCTTGGGAAGACGCCTGGAAGCGGGAGAAGCTGCAGAGCATCGCCCTGATGCTGAAGTCGTGCCTGGCGGCCGAGGGGAAGGTCGGGCTGATGATGAACGTCCGCCGGGTCGACTTGGGGGCGATCCTGCAGCAGCTTCCCTCGTTGCAAAAGCCCACTGTGGCGTCGCTGTCCGATCCCGACTGGGTCGACGTCAACACGATCGTCGACGAGTCCTACGTCCGAATGATCGTCCCAAGACTCAAGGCCGCCGGAGCGATGGGGATTGTCGAGTACCCGATCAACAAGATCATCGATTGACGATTGCTATTCCGGATGATTCATGGCGAGTGGTGTCTATCAGCCGGAACGCGCTAGCGTCCGGTTTCTTCATCAACCGGGGCTAGCGCCCTGCGGCTCATGAATTATCCGGGCTATTCCCACTCGATCGTGCTGGGTGGTTTCGAGCTGATGTCGTAGACCACGCGGTTCACGCCGCGGACTTCGTTGATGATGCGGGTCGAGATTCGGCCCAGCACTTCGTGCGGCATCGGGAACCAGTCGGCCGTCATGAAGTCGTCGGTCTGAACGGCTCGCACGGCGATCGCCTCTTCGT
>JAYTIB010000853.1:0-7993 GCA_043732205.1 Schlesneria sp.
ACAACACCGAGGCGAACGGCAGGCCGGGCTGAACCAGAAAGGCCGCGACCACCTGCCGAAAACCGCCGCCGCCAGAACCGCCACTGACCTCATTGGAAGAATCTGTGACGTGGCGCATGAAAAGGCCCTCCTTGGCTGCGATAGACAGCGACCACCAAGGAGGGCCGAGCGATTCATGGCCCGGGACGGCCAATCACTCCAGATCAACCTCGTCCGGCCGAGATTTCAAAATCCCGCCGCCCGGTTCCGGCTCACCGCCCGCGCTCAACCCGAACGACAGTGCCATTCGGGTTTGTGAGCATTTGGCGGATACCCCGATTCAATCTAGTGCTGCGTCCACACTTGATCTTGGGGTAGCCACGCTCGCCAGAGCGTGGGACAAGTCCAACAACTCCCCCACGTTCTGGCGAACGTGGCTACGAAGACAACCCAACGACTTGGCATGGATGCAGCAGTAGAGCGGTTCCAAATCGGGTGTAGCGGAACTCGCAAGAATTCCGAACTGAAGTCTTGCGACTTCAGCTACGTTTGGACGCTACACCAGCCTGTAACCGCACTAGGGAACCGAAGGGTTCGATGTGTTTGTAGGGGCTTTTTGTTTTCGGGAAAGACGAGCCGATGCTCTTCCGTGGCCAAGTCGTGGATGACGAGGTTGCCTCGTTTGGGGGTGCCGCGCCAGGTGGCACAACACATTCCGTGTGAACTATTCCACGGGCGGTCGTGTTGATTCCGTTCGCGACAGCGCCAGTGGGACGGATTTTGAAATTCGGCCATCGCCGGTGGGGTTCGTCGGAGCGGTCGAGGGTTTTCTGGGCTTGGCTCGGCCCCCCTGCTCTTCGCTGAGAAAGTCAATTTGCACGTCAGTGCCGCGGCCGTCGCCGTTGTCGTCGAGCAGTGGATGTTCGGTCGCCAAGAGTTCTCGTTCGAGATACGACTGGGCCAGGTTGCGAACCACGGTCACGTACAAATCGAACAACGTGACGGCTCCGTCCTGGTCAATGTCGAACTCCTTCGCCTCGGGTGGCGATGACAAAACGCGAGCGAGTTCGTGAGGGAACTCGGTTTCGTTGGTTTCCCAATCGACTTCTGTGGCGCTGATGACAACCCGCCCCTTGGCCGAGAGCGGCTTGATGTAGTAGCCGCTGGTCGGTGTGGTGATGAAGAACACCTGCTGGGCGGCCGTGAGGCCACTGAACAGCTTGGCGAATTCAAACTGCTGAATGTCCGGCCCGGGAAGATTCAGCCACGAGTGTTTGCCGTCGTAATGACAGTGCCCCACCACGATGACCCACAGCGCATCATCCGGTTGCAACTTCACCCGCAGAGCCGCGACGCTCTGTTCGAACTCCTCGCGAGTCGCCCGGCTGGCGGACTTGATGATGTCATCGTCCGAGTCTTCCGGCTCATCTCCGAAGAGCACCCGCACGTCCGCCGCCGCGAATCCGAGTCGCTGGCAAAGCCCTGCGTGCAGCTTGCCCACGGTTTCGGAAAACAGTTTGTGATGGGCCGCGTCGCCACTCAGTCCGCACAGGATGATCGCTCGCCTGGTGCCCGAAGCACCGGCCGTCGCAGTTCCGGCTGAAGCCGGCTTCACCTGCGGATCATCGGCCACTGCAAAGGAAGTCAGAATCAGGATGAACGAAACCGCTGATAGGAACGCTCGCCTCGTTGTTTGGAAGGGATGACGGTGATTCATGGAGTGTTTTCTTTCGGAAGCGATTCGCTGAGGAGACCGGCATCGACCGGACGAGACGAGCCGCACAACCAAGACGATGAACGGGCTTCGATTCACGGGACATCTCGATTCGTTGGCCAACATCTTCGGGACTCGCTTCCGGCACAGGGGAATCCCAACCATGTCGTCATTTTCCCGGCAGGCGCTCGATCCCAACGCTTTCGGCCCAATGCGGTCGGAGGGGTCCGGTCGAGCGCCGTTCGGCAGTCCACACTTCTTTGTCATCGAGCCGCAAGCTCAGGCCATAGTCGGTGAACGAGGCGGCACCGTAATGCCAAACGTAGCCGCCGTCCCCCTTCTGAGCTTCAATCGCCAAAACCAGTTCGGGATCGGTCCCCTGGCACAAGAGAAACAGCGAGCCGCACCAAACGGAACTCGGCTTCTCGATTTCAAACTGATGGATCGGCTTGGCAACGAGCCGCAGTTCCCAGCGCCCTTCTTTCTCGTCGATGCTGTTCGCGCTGAACCGGCGAGCGATGTCTCGCGCTTGCCGAGACCGAACGGTCGGATTCGCATCGGCGAGCGGGGCATTCGGAACGGGCTTCCAATCCAGGCCAGCCGTCTTCGGCTGCCAACGCGTTTTCCCGCGCCACTCGGCCATCAAAGGTCCGTTGGCCAAAGAATGGAATTCATGCACGACCATGCGGCGATCTGTGTCAATCGTGTAGGCGAACGTCGTGCCGATCACCGCCGGTCGCTTGTCCGCATCCATCCAGAGATAAACCGCGCCGATGTCGTCGCCACGCACCGGCTGACTGTGTCGAAACACCGCCTGCGGCAGCATCGTCAAAGGCCGGTCCGGCTTGTCCACCGGATGAATGGCGTAGTCCCGAGCATGCTTGAGGCTGACTTTCAACCAGGCTTGAACCAATTCCACGTCTTGTGGGACGGCCTCTTCGGCCACGACGCCAGCCGTCGCGAGCAACGAGACAAGGCCGCCAACCAGCAGTCCCGCCGCCAAGCATCGAATAACATTTCTCATGGCAATGAATCTTTCTCTCGATCCAACTCATCCAACAAACCGCGCAACGACTTTCGTTCCTTGGCCGTCATCCCGCGCGTCTTCACCAGGCTGGTCAACAGCGGATGAAGCTCTCCCTGACAGAGCCTGTCCGCGGTGGACTACAACTGCCGGACGATCAGCAACTCGCGAACCGTCGCGGTCTGCCGCTCCCAAATCACCTGCAAAACGGACAGCTCGGCATCCGTGATGTCTTGAGGCGTTCGAGCCATCGTGTGGACCACCGTTTCACGGACAGGAGGAGTGCAACTCAATGGGACGACAATTTACGGACGCCATGTCTGCCCTTCAAGCACCGATTTCGGAACCTATTTGGCTGTTGCCTGAGTCGGAGCGGCCAGGAACAGCCAATACGGATCAACCGGCCGGCCGACGATGCCGGGTGTGCGCGGTTCGGTCCACACTTCTTTGCCGTCGAGCGAAACGTGCATCTCCGCGCTGCCCGACCGCACGAGGCTGTACTTCCAGCGTGGTGGTTGGTCGGCGGCGTCGGCTTCGAGTTGGATGAGGACTTCGGGATTCGTTCCGTGAGCGAGCACAAAGACCGCTCCGTCGATCAACTTGGCGGGGCCGTCTTGATAGCGATGGACCGGTTGGACCAGCAGCCGCATTTCAAAACGAGAGTTGTTCGGATCCCAGAACTCGTGAGCTTCAAAGCGACGGCTGATCTCTTTCATCTGCCGCAGTCGCACGACCGGTTGAGCGCTGACTTCGGGCGAGTCGGGGATGTCCTTCAGGACGAAGTGCGACTTCTTCGGAGTCCAACGCTGGCCGGTGGGTGCATCGAGTTGAATCAATTCCGGCGAGGTCAACGTCAGCGCGTGAGCCCACGGCTGACCGTCGCCCACATTGCGGTACAGTTCCAAAAAAGCCACGGGACGTCCCGACTTCCCCCACGCCCACAGCGTTCCCGACCCGTTGTCCCGAGCCGCGTCACCGTAAGTGAGAACCGGGTGCGGCAGCATGTCGATCACCGCGTCGCCCCCCTTCGCCGACGAATGAACGTTGAACTCCGACATGTGCGCGCGGGCTTCCATCACGGCCGGCGACGGCTCCGCTTTCTTCGGCGAATCCGCGCCCGATTTTGTGTCCGGCTTGTCTTCGGCGGCGAGCGGACTGAAGAAAAACAGAGTCACGAATAAAGTCGTGACGACTGGCGTTGTCAGGGGGGCCTGTTTCATGGGACTCAGTTCTCTTTCATGATCTTGGAGGCGCGGAGTGAGAAGTTCTTCACGACGAATTCCGCACCGGCCGCCGTGTCACTGGCATCGGCTTGAATCCTGAGATAGTGGATGTCGCCGATTCCGAACGGTCGCTGTGTGACGAGTCGGAAATTGTTGGAACCGGTCTCCAGCGTGAAGTAATAGATTGCAAAGTGCAAATTGGAAGCAAAGCAGGCACTGCTCCGAACGCGCCTGGCTGCCAATTCGCTCTCGAAAAGCCGTCAGCCCCTGCGGGGCCTCTCGCGGCTCCGCCTTTCATTTTGCGATTGGCAATGATCAATTCTCACTATGCAATCCTCCCGTTGACATGAACCATCACAGTAGAACCACTGAAAGTCGTTGTCTCCGGGCTTCCGCTCCCCGCCGAGCCTGATTCCGTGGAGCCGTGCCACCAACTCACAGCTACTTCTTCGTGGCGGGAGGCACTTCGTCGATGAGACGATCGCGAACGAGTCCGTAGGTGTTGTCCTTGTTTCCGAACTGTCCGTTCGGGTCGTCACGCAATGAGGTCCAGACGCGCTGGCCTTTGTGGTCCACGTACAAGTCCGAGATCGACAGCCGGACCGCGCGGTAGTACCACGCCGTGCGGTCGTCCTCTTTGCGAGCCTCCAAGATCAGGATGATTTCGGGATCGGTCCCGGCGTCGCTGACGAAGGCCAGCAGCGCTCCGTCGATGATGTCGCCCTGCGGCTTGTCGTACCGATAGAGCGGCTTCGGCAGCAGTCGCAGATCCCAACGCTGTTTTTCGTTGTCGGTCGAGTTGGCCGTGAAGTCGCGCGAGATCGCCCGCAGTTGCAGCGTCCGTTTGCCGAACGTCTCTTCGACCTTGGGTGAGTCCGGCAGAGGATGCAGAGTCACCCCCGCGCCCGGCAGCCACTTCGATTCCGAATCTCGAAAAACCGGGAACAGCCGGTCGGGACCGAGGGCATGGAACTCGTGCATGATGACGCGCCGGCCGCCTTCCGGATTGGAGAAGACTCCGCCGATCACGACTGGCCGGCCGGCGTCGACCCAGACGAACATCGCGCCGCTCTGGCCGTTCGCACGCGACAGATTCTGCCAGCGAAAGACCGGCTCGGCGACGATCTCGGCCTTGCGCTTCTGATCGGGGCCGACCCACATCTCCCAACGTTTGGCGTCCTGTTGATACAGCGTTTGCAACCGAGAATCGTTCTGCGGAATCTCACGATCCTCCGCGCGACTCCATGCCGCCGCAGTCGACAGACACAGAGCGATCACCATCCCTGTTGTGTTGAGCTTGTTGATCATGGCTTGACCTTTGTTGTTGGAGCAGCCGGCTTGTCACTGGCCACAGGCTCGTTGAGAACTGTCGATCAGCTTGTTTGGCATGCCATCCGATGTGTCGAAGTATGTCACCGGATGTGTCGAATCGTCGATCTTGCAGCGTCGACTCCTTCGGAGTAAATGCCACGGCGAAGAGGGTGAATCGGGAATTTGAAAGCCTCGGTCATTCCGACTTCTCAGGGAACGGGAACGGATTGAGGGTGCGGCCTCGGTGGAAGAACGTCGCCGTGCGGATCGGCGTTTGGATGTTTTCGACGTCCAGCACGAGCCGGTCCTTGTGCCAGCCTCGAATCTTGTAGCCGGTCAGGCGCGACGGGGCGGCTCGCCAGATGCGGCCGGCGGAGGTCTCGACCGCTTCGACCAGCACGAGTGCCTCGGGGTTCGTCCCCTGGGCGAATGCGAACAGCGCGCCGTCGATGATTTTTGCGCTCGCCGACGAATATCTCAGGAGCGGAGCCGGCATGAGCCGCAGTTCCCATTCGGGCTTTTCTATTTTCTTGTCTTCGCCCCAGTTATCGACGAACCGGAACTCGCGCACGGCGCGACGCATTTGGGCCAGCCGCAGCGGTTCGGTTGCGGCGGGTTGGCCGAGGGCTTCAAGCGTCTCAAACGTCACGCCCGGTTCGGTCGGTTCCCAGGTGATTTGACCGGCTTCGGTGATGCGCGGCCGGTTGTCGCTGATCGAGGCCGCCGTTTCAGAGTGATACGAGTCACGGCTGTTGAGGTGACATTTCGCGAGCGCGATCGGCCGACCATCGCTCGTCCACACGAAGACCGCTCCCTCCGCACCGCTCACGGGGTTCGACCATTTGAAGATCGGTTCCGCGCTCAGCTTGCAGGGGTCGGTCGATTCGCGAGTCGGGACGAGTCGCATCGCGGCGACCTTCTCGCGCAGCCACGCCACACGTTGCTCGGCCACCAAATTCTTGTCGTTGTTCTTGTCCTCGGCCAACGCCACGTCGCCGACGAACCGGCTCAGCACGAGTGTCAGCCAAAAACATTGCCGGACGCGAGACATCATTTGGTTCCTTGTGTACCGACCTACAACACGATTCACCGTACCGTTGTAATCACTGATCACCGGTCAACTCCTATTCCTTGATCTCGCTTCCGTCGGGTGCGACGCCGGGGATTTCGGCGGGGGCGTTTGAGGCGGTGTAGGGTTGATTCCAGCCGTATGTGATCGGAGCACCTTCCCAAGCGGTGGTGCCATCAATCGTGAGAGTGATCGTCTTAGCTCCGGCGAGGCGACCGGCGGCATAGTTCCACGCCTTGCCATCCGACTCGATGAACAACACCGCTTCGGGATTGGTGCCGTAGGCCGCGATGAAGATGGCTCCGTCGGCACGGTCGGCGGATGAGGGGGTGTAGCGATCAATCGGTTGCGGCAGCAGACGCAGTTCGCATTTCTCCTTGCCGACCAATTCCTCTCCTCCAAACCGTTTGGCAATGGCCCGCAGTTGCAGCAGGCGGCGCTGCGGTGACTCGTCCGGTGCCTGAGTTCCCGGAACCGGCTTGAACTCCAGCGTCGTCGCTTCGGGAGCCCAGCGCATGTCGCCGCCAGTTGCGGTGAATTTCGTCGGCGTCAGCGAGAGGTATTCGTAGACGATGCGTGGTTGGCCGTAGAACTGACGATGAAGTTCCGTCGTAATGATTGCTCGCGGGCGGCCCGTGTCACCCAGCTTCCACACCGCCGCTGCAACGTAGTTGCGAGCCGGGTCCGTGTACCGAAAGATCGGCTTGGGCGCGAACTGCTCAGGAAATCCCTCCGCATCCGACTTCACCTTCACGCTGGCCATCCGCTTCTGCATGAGTTCATACCGCTTGGTGGTCAGCTCGTCGTCCTTGGCTTTTTCCGGCTCGTCCGCCCGGCCGATCACGGCGATGGAGAGCAACAACGCGGCAGAGACCAGTTTCAAAATGTTTGACGTTCGCATGAATTGCTTGCTCCAATTTCTAAAGTGATGGTTCCGCCTCCACCGACCTCGCGTCGGTGGAGCGACGATTGAAAACTACCAACGACAACAACCAGTGGTGCCGGCCCCCGCCGAGCTTGCCTCGGTGGAGCCATGATTGACCACTATTCGACGCGGAGCCAGTCGCCAATCATCGCTCCACCGAGGCAAGCTCGGCGGGGGCGAACGAAAACTCGAACGAACGCTTTAGTGGCCAATCATCGTTCCGCCGACACGAGGTCTGTGGAGACAATTCGGACAAAGACATCACGCCAATCCCACGAACCGCCGCCAGATCCATTCGACGCTCATCAACCCCAGCAGCCACGTCCACAGCCACCAGGTGCTCCACAGCGGCGTCTTCTTCACGATCGGGGAGCCGACTTTCAGCGGGACGTCGCGCAGCACCTCGGCCAGTTGCGTGGAGTCGTTGATGACTCGGCCGCCGGAGTGCTTCGCGATCGACGCCAACAGCTCGTGATTCGGAAACGGGTTCTGTTGCTCGAACGGGTCGTGCAGGATTTGGATGTCGAGCGACGTGCTGTCGACTTGGGTGAACTCCTCCATCGCCGTCAGTTCGACACGCAGCGACTGGCTCGCCGAGCCGACGGTCAGCGCATCCGCGATCGGCAGTTCCAAAGCGAATGCGGGCTTGCCGGACGCGGCATCGGAGCGAGGCAGGTCGAACTCTTCGCCCCAGGCGATGAACGGGCCGGTCTCGCCACTGTCGCGCGGCTTGCCGTCGGGCCAGCGG
>JAYTIB010000854.1:0-7970 GCA_043732205.1 Schlesneria sp.
GGCCTTCGAACTCAGCAGCGACTCCAGGCTGCCGATGATCGAGAACAGGGCGACCCACTTCCATGCGAAGCCCTGCTTGAGGATCGAGAAGTCCGGGAACACGACGAGCCGCGTGAGATCGAGCGCCCGCGTGCCGAGCGTTTGCACGGCATCGAGCGGGACGTTCACGAGATGCTTCTTCGCCGCGAGCGTGAAGCTGCCGCCGAGCGCCGAGTACGTGTAGTCCGGGGTTCCGGGAAACGGGACGTGCAGCACAAACAGCGCCAGCGGAACCGTCACCAACAGCACGATCAACTGCGATGGCACCTTCTTCGCGAACTTCGGGAAGAACGCGGGCATCCCGAACATGATGGCCAGCCCCACGACGCCGATTACGGCGATCAGCGGATTGAAGTGAGTCAGCGCGGAGGGAAGATGCAGGATCAGGTCGAGTGGCTCAAGCGGATGGCCGTGTGCGTCGAGCAACAGTTCCTTGGGGACGCCGAACGCGACGGGAAGCTGCTTGGCCATGATGATGACGCCGATCGAAGCCAGCAGGCCGTGAACGGCCGCAGACGGGAAGAAGTCCCCGAGAACGCCCCCCTTCAGCGCTCCGAACGCGATCTGTAAGACTCCCGACACCACGGCGACCGCGAGCATCATGCGGTACGCGGCGAATGCGGCATCCTTCTCGGACAGACCGGCGCTGCTGGCGAAGACCGTGCATTCGATCACGCAGCCCAGCACGATCACGATCAGTCCCGCCGCCGGACCCTTGATGGTGAGTTGCGAGTTGCTGAGCAGCGTCGCGATGATGCCGCCCGCGATGGCCGTGTAGATGCCGGCAATCGGCGGACAGCCGCTGGCTCCTGCGATGCCGAGGCATAGCGGCAGCGCAATCAGGAAAACCATGAAGCCCGATCTCAGATCGCCGAGCAGTGCGTTGGTCGGAATCGGCGTAAGGGCGGAGGGAGCTGAGTCGACAGCGGCCATGTTAGTGCTTTCGTTGACGTGTCCGACAGAAGTGGTGAGCCGGGCGGCGTAAGCCCCCGGACCGTGTTAAATGCAGCTAAGAATCCGGGCACTTACGCCCAATGGCACTGACTTTACTAACCCGATGCGTCAGCGAGGGCGAGTGATCGTGGCATTTCCCTGGGTTTCCCTCGTTCACGCTTCGGGTTACTTGGTTAAAGTCAGTGCCATTGGGCTTACGCCGCCCGGCTCACCTGATTCCGACTTTTGTCGGAAACGTCTTCGTTGGGTTAGGTGTTTGAATCGGCAAGGTCGGAGACATTGTCGTAGACCTCGCGCGGCCCGAACAAACGGCTCATTCAGGGCCGCGTGCGGTACAAAGGCGACTCGCAGCGGTTTCAATACGTGGGATCGTCGCCCGGTACGTCCGGTTTCGTGCGGCTGGGTTCTGAGTCTTCGACATGCCCCGGGATGATGTCGGTGGTCCAATTCGATTGTCCGGACAGGGCATTCATGCAGTGGCCTGCCAACGGTACTGTCGTCATGCGAGAATCCTTCGAAGGGTGGGTCCAAGTGTGCGACGGGATCGCAAAGGGCCACCGTCCTCCCGATCAATCACGGATGCCCGGCCATCTTGGCCAAGTTGTTGTGTCGGGGAAGCGTAGAGCATTTTGGTTGAAACACAACGTGGCATTGATCATCTCACCCTTAAACAGTCGCAAGGTCTTGTCTCCCATAAACAGTCGCAAGGTCGTGGCGTGTCGCTGATCGCCTGTGGAAGGCAGCGGGCGGCCACGTTGTGCATGCTGGATCGGCGGAACTGTCTGTGTCGACTCCACAACCAGGACTTGTCCGACCGGCCGCGGGGAATTACGAATAAGGCCGCGGCACGTTCGGCTGCCGATTCCTGACGGGAGGAAATGTTGGTCCGTCCGGTCTCTTCCGCAGCACGAGGTCAGGCACCGGGCAAATGTTGTTCTGCACCCCGCCGCGTGGAGATTATTCCCAAACTGAACGGCGTTGGCACAAACTCCAACTGAGCTTGCCTCGGTGGATTTTGGGCTGTCGGACTGCGCGGCGCATGTGGAATGGGGTACGTCAAGAATCGGACCTACTGGCCGGACTCGCGAATCGTCGATTCCAGCAACAGCAGCATCTCTTCGAATTGAACCTGCATGCACCATTCGTTCAGTTCGGCATCGGTCTCGGCGGCGGCGCAGAGGTCCACGAAGGCGAGGGGATCCCAGTGGCCGCGCGACACCAACCGGTCGCGCCAGCGCTCCAGTGTGGCGGCGAGTGATCCTGTCGCGGCCGACAACTGCCGTGCGATGCTCGGTGCCAAATCGGTGAACACGGGATGGCGGCCGACATGTCGGAACCAATACTTGGCGTTGCCATAATCCGGTTCGCGCCGGTGCAGGATCGCGTGCCAGTAATCGCCGGTGTGATGCGCACCCAGACCCTCGATCGATTGTGAGCAGGCGTGACTGTCGTCGAAGAAGTCACCCAGCAGAAACAGACCCGCCTTCAGGGCCGCCAGATTCGTGGGCGATTGCGTTGCACCGGGAATCTGCATCCGTTCGATGATCCCGCGCAGCCACGGAGCGCGCGGCCCGTTGGCGGGCATGGTCAGATCCGGTACTGGCCATCGCGGGAACGGTGTGCGGCGGTGATTCACGACGAGCGCCGCGTCGGCCGATTCCGCCAGCCGCATGATCAACTCGGACAGCGGATCAGACGGATGATCGGTCCCCCCGCGCGAACCGATTGCCATCGCCGACTCGGACCCGGTTTCGTGTTGCTTGGCCATGATGTCCTCGCCGGCCGCTTCCTCGGGAATCAGCGGCAGTCTGTTGAATGCCACGTGGAGCACGATTTCATCGTGCTCGAAACCCGATGAAGCGCGGCACGTTGGAAACGTGCCCCACGTCTTTCCACAAGCCGCTACGGTTGCGGCCTGACAGCGGGTGGTTGAGACGCACCATTCGGCGGCTGGAGTCATTTCGGCGCTTGCAGTCCATTCGGGACCTGCAGACCGTTGGGGGCTTGCGGACCGGCGTTGGGTGCGGGTTGACCGAGCGGCGGTTGTTGCCCCCCTTCCGGCACCTTCGGCTTGGTCGCGGGGGAGGGGAGCGGGACGTCGGCAAACTTGAACGTGACCGTCTGTTCCTTCACCCCCTTGTGGACCTTGACTTGAATCTGCAATTTCTCGGGGAACTTTTGATCCTGAGTAAATGCGTTCAGCTTCTGCACGGGCTGGTTCTTTTCGATTTCCGGGGTGAAGAACATGGGGACTCCGGCGGCATTCGCGTCGTCGGGATTGGTTGCCTTGGCCTTGCCCAGGAGGAAGCCCTTGGCGCAGGAGAGTGTGAGATTTTCTCCCAGGAGTCCGCTGGATTTGACCAACTTGACACCGGCCGCTTTGAGTCCCGGCTCCGTCAATGGACGCTTGGCCGCCTTGGGCGCCTCGTCGATCGTGAATTCCTCGGCTTCATCCGAAGTCACGATTTTGAACGTTCCCTCCAGCGCTGCGATCGTGGTCTCTTTGTCGGAAGCCCCGTCGACCGCGAATGTGATCCGCAGCGTCTCCTCGGGGTGCTCGGACAGGGACGGTTCCGCAGCATCGAATGGAACCAGCGATTTGACCGCGTTCGGTCGTCCGAGTATCTCGGTCTTGGAAACTTTGAGAGTGCCGCCACCCGCCAGCGAACCGGCCTTGATGCTGACCTGACCGAAGGCGCAGATACCGGCCAGCGCGTCGCCCTTCAGGTCCAACATCACTTGCATTGGGAAGACAGTCTTGCCGTCCGCCGTGAAGGTTGGCAATCGTCCCCACGAGGTGCTGGCTGTCAGCGTCGTTCCGTCGGGAATTCCCGTCGCGAGTTCGGCGCTGACCGGCTCCGTCTCACCCGGATTCTTGTCGCCGAATGCCGGCGGCATTTCACCGGGGCCGATCCTTGGTGGACCGGAAGGGAAGCCGGGGAACTTCGTGCCCGGCTCGGCAAACGGATTGCCGCCGCCGAAATTCATTCCACCGGCCAGGGCCATCATCATCATCACGGGGGGCAGATCCTCGACGAGCTTCTGTTGCGCCGAGTCTGGCAGCCCGGTCGCGACTTTGACGGTCTGACCTTGCACCTCGATCTTCAAGTTCGTCAGCAGCATCTCACCCAATTCCGCCAGCAGCGGCGGCGCGGTCATCTTGATGACGTCAAATTGTTTTCGCCCTTCAACGATTCCCTCGTCGAATCCCGCCTTTACTTTGCCAGCACTGTCGGCGTCCTTGAGCAACAACGAAGTTTGCAGGTCGAAGCCGCCACGAAGGGTGATTCCCAGGCTGAAGGCCGTTAGCGATTCGCTAAGCGCCTTCCCCATCGCGTCGACGTTCGGAGCGGTGGACATTGGTGGAATCGGTGCTCCCTGGGTCAGCGACTTGAGATCCTTCGGGGCGAAGAGCAGGAAGATATGCGGTGACGCGTCGGCGAACTGCAGTTCCTTGCGAGCCGGTGTTGTCGACTCGCCCCGGTCCATTGTTGCCTTTAGTTGGACGAGCGGTGCCAGGATCAGCGTCGTTGAGTCGGCCAGCCAACCGCCCCCTTCATCCGCAATACCGCTCGTGGGTTGGAGGAACTTCTTCGAGCCATGCTCCGCAGCCTGAATGCCCGGTGCCGTCTTCAAGATCTCGTCGAGTGACATCGGTTTCTTGGTACGCACCACGGCCAGCACCTTAGGAGCGTTCGACGCCGGCAATCCCATCATTTGACTCATCGCCATCGTCTGAATTCCCTGCATGTCGGCGAACCCGATGCTCACACTTTCAATGTCGGTCGGAGCCAGTCCCAAGTTCGTCTTCCATCGCTCGACTGCTGCGGACACCTCCGGCATGTCGACGAGTTTCTTCAGCAACGGGGCCTTCCAGAGATCCGCGATCTTCACATGCAGCACCAACTCGGTCTCGGCGGGCATCCAGCGCAGACCCAGCGTTCGTTCGGTGGCGGTGATCGCCGGCGCCGCCGGGGCCACGGGAGCCGGTGCGACAACTGGCGGAGCGGCGGCAGGGACTTCGGCCACGGGAGGAGCCGGCAGCGGCTTGTTTCCCCCGCCGAAAACGCCGGCGAAAAACAATCCGGCACCGATCAGCACGACCGTCGCGACGGCACCCCCCGCGATCAGTGGAGTGTTGCTGCCACCACCGCCCGAGGATTTCCCTTTCTTGCCACCCTTCTTGCCGGCCGCAGCGGGACGCTTGCGTCCGCCACCCGACTTGGCCGGCGCGTCGTCGTCCTGCAAATCCGCCATGTCATCATCCTCGGCCACTGCGGCGACGAAGATGTCCGAACACTTGGGACACTTGATCTTCTTGCCGAGCTTGCTGTCATCGGCAAGATTCAATTTCGCCAGACAACCCGGACACTGAATGGAGACGCGACCTGCCATGAAAACCTCCTGCGGAGCAATCGTGCGTGCGGCTGCGGACCGCGCAAATGCATCGGCAGATGATACGGACCGGTGGACGCCGACGCCAATTGGGAGCCAAGGAAACAGGCGGAATCAACTCGATGGCGAGCCCGCGCCGGTCGATGACCCCGGATTCTTCATGGCCACGTCGCTGAGTTCGCAAGAACGCAGTCCGGCCCGCGATCAGTGGCTGAGTTCTTGCGAACTCAGCTACCCGCGGGTGGTGACTGGTTCACGAGGGGCCATGCCTACTTCGGTGTTACCGCGAATCCCTGGCGACGTTCCACACGCGGACCGTCTTGTCCGCACCGGCGGCGGCGATGGTATCGCCCTCCGGGGAGAACGCGACTGACACGATTTCGCCGGTGTGCTGGTAGCGCGCGATCACGTCGCCGGTGGCGATGTCGCGGATCTTGACCGTGCCGCCGCGGTTCCAGTCCCCTTCGGTGGTCGCGAACTGCTTGCTGTCCGGAGAGAACGCGACCGCGCACATGTCGCCGTGGCCGGAGAGGGAAAGTCGCTCCTGCCAATCCGTCGTCGTCCAGAGTTTCACTTTGCCATAGCGAAGCCCGGCGGCGAGATGCCTGCCGTCTTGTGAAACGGCGATCGAGCGGACTTCGGCGTTCGTCGCGTCGATGGAGTGAACCGGCATCGCCGACTCGGCGGACCAGATCTTGATGGTGCCGTCGGAACTGGCGGAGGCGAGCAAGTCACCATCGGGGTGGTACGCGAGGGCATTGACCCACGACTTGTGACCGGTCAACGTCGTCTTCAGTCCGCCGGTCGCGGCGTCCCAGAGCTTGATCGTTTGATCGATGCCGGCCGTCGCGACGGTCGTCTTGTCGGGACTGAACGCGACCGACATCACCGCCCCCTTGTGGCCAACGAGTCGATGCAGAAGCTTGCCGCTGGCCGCGTCCCAAATGGCGGCGGTGTGATCGTAGCTGCCGGTCGCGAGCAGCTTGCCATCCGGATGAAACTGAACCGCAGCGACAGCGTCGTCATGCCCCTTGAATGTCACCAACTCGCGTGACGTTTTGACGTCAAACGTGCGGGCCAACTTGTCCGCGCTGGCTGTGGCGATGCGGTCGCCGTTGGGACTGTAGGCGACGGCGGCAACCCAGCCGGGCAGGACGAGTGACAGACGCGGCGAATGCTCGCGCGTCTTGACGACCGGCATCAGATGGCCCCACGACAACAGATGCGGATCGCGCGGCAGCGGATAAAGAAACTCGGCGGTCTTCGCTTCGTGGGGCAGCGTCCATCCGAACGTCTTGTGCATCGTGACGGCATACGTCACTGCGGCGAGATCGCTGTAGGCGGAGTCCGACATGCCGCGATAGGTGGGATCGACACCGGGCTGGAACGAACCATCGGGCCGCGCGGTCTGCTTGTAGAACTCTTGCAACCCGCTCAGGATCTCGGCGGCTGCGGGCAACGGTGATTGCGGCACAGCGGGCTCGAATTTCCGCACGCGTCCCATTCGCTGCCTTCCTCAATTCGCTGTCGACCCCTCCGTCAGGACAAAGAGGCGACAGCGAATTGAGGGAGACAGCGAATGTCAGAATTGGAGACGCACTCCACGGGACAAGCATCGAACAGGGACGCGATCGTCGAGTTGGGTAGAGTCCAATGAGCTTGCCTCGGTGGTAATCGGGCTTTTGCTCTACGACCGCTTTCACCGGCAATGCCGCGTCACGTAGTGCAAACGCCCGCGAGCCACCGAGACAAGCTCAGTGGGGTCGCTTGATTGAGGGTTAGTAATGCGGCGGCCGCTCGTCGCCCGGATCGCGGAGTTCCGGCGGTTCGGCCAGTTGTTGCAGCCGGCGTTCGAACCGCGTCAACTGGTCACGGCTCCCCTTGAGTTCGGCATGCAAGCCGACCAGCGCCTGGTGCATCTGTTCCAGTTCGTGCTGCAGGTGGGCCACTGCGGTTTCCAAGCGGATTATGCGATCGTCGGTCTCGGGAGCGGGCATGGGAGCGGAAACCACGGTTCAAGAGGTGAGTCACTTGCGGCAGCGCGACCCATCCTATCGAATGGCTGCGTCGGTGTCGCGTTGCCTTGAACGAGCGGATGCGTGGATACCGGTTGCCGGACGTCATGGAGTCAGCCTGATGAATGAGTTTTCCCGATCCCGATTCTCGGCGCTATTGTCGGTCGCCTGGCTTGGGCTGACGGTGTCACAGGTCATCGCGGCCGATCCTGTGTCCGCCAAGTCCGCGTTTCGCGATGGCGTCGCGCCGATTCTGGAGCGGCACTGCGTCCGGTGTCACAACGACGAGGATCACAAGGGTGGCTTGTCATTGGCGACGAACCAGGCCACCCGCCAGGGGGGCGACAGTGGAACGGCACTCGTCCCGACCAAGCCTGCCGACAGTCTGCTGCTGCAGCATGTCGAGGGCGACAAGCCTGAAATGCCCAAGAACGCGCCACCGCTGACGAAGGACCAGGTCGCCACGCTGAGGAACTGGATTCAAGCGGGCGCCGACTGGCCTGCGGGGCTGACACTGAAGGACCGGCATCTTGAAGGGCAAGCGTGGTGGAGTCTTCAGCCGCTCGT
>JAYTIB010000855.1:0-3025 GCA_043732205.1 Schlesneria sp.
ACAATTTGATGCAGCACACCGACGACACGTCGGACAACTTGGGACCACGCCTCCCACGGACGGTGACGAGCCGAGCCGTTTCGATAGAACAGCCTCCACCAGGAGCAATCCCGGTGGAGGCTGTTCGCTTTGATGAGGCTGGAGACCGGAGGAACGTAGAAGATCACTGGGGGCGCGACCGAAGCTGTTGCTGCAACTGTTCCGCCAACTCATTCAGACGAGCCTCGTCGGAACCGGACAATTCCTCCAGCGTCGATTGAGGGATGCCGAGAAGTTGCTGGAGCAGCGTGATGCGACCGAACAAGACACCTTCCTGAAGTCCTTTTTGGATTCCTTCCTGACGGCCTTCCTGACGGCCTTCCTGACGGCCTGCCTGACGGCCTGCCTGGAGTCCTTCTTGACGGCCCGCCTGGAGTCCTTCTTGACGGCCCGCCTCCAGCCCTTGCTTGCGTCCTTCGGCAAGTCCATCGGCAATGGCCTGTTCCAGTCTGGCCGCGTCGTCTCGTTGAAATTTGAGGCGGGCGTCGTACAGCAGTTGTTGTGCGGTGGTGTGTGAGATCATTTCCAGGACTCCTGCCGCTTCGGCGATTTCTTGGTCGGGGAACAATCGGGTGATGTCGTTGGGGGTCAGTTGCTCGGCGTTCCGCAGGAAATAGGCCCAACGTTCGGTCACCGTCGCATGATACACATTCTGATCGGTCACCCGCAGCTTGGGCAATTCCAAGAGATGAATCTGCAGGTCATCCGTCAGCGTCGGGCCTGTCGCTTCCCGCAGACGAAAGTCGAGATGCAAGCGTGGAACCTGCGGGAACATGACTCGTGTCAGGACACAGATGCTGATCGCCGGGCGAAGCGCCGTGTAATGTTGGCCTTCGGTCAACTGGCGGACGTATAGGGACGACGCGTAGTACGCCAACCGCTGAGACATCCCCGTCGGCAGAGAGGTCTGCATTTCGATGTTCAGCAACCGGCCGTGTTCGTCGGTCGCGAGAACGTCGAGCACCGACAGCTTGTCGGCGTCGGTCTCCTTGCCGAGAAACGGGTTCAGGATCTCCACCTGAGTGATCTTCGGCTGACCTTCGAGAATGGCGTTGAGGAAATGGATCGTCACGCCGGAATGCTCGGGACTCCCGAGCATCAGCTTGAACGCAAAGTCGACCGTGGGACTGATGCCGATTGCCATGAGCGGTCCCTCCTATCTATCGCTTCGGCCAGTTGAGGTGCCGGTGGAGGAACTCGTAGGTGGCCTGGCCGTTGATGGTGTGCGGGCCGTTGAAGAATTCGATTTCGGTTTTGTCGCCGAGGCCGAGTTTGTTGTAGTGGCGGCGGACTTTGGCGTATTCCCACGCGACCCACTCGTCCTCGCCGACGCCGTCGTCGTGGCCCCGTTCGACCATGAAGGGGCGGGGCGTCATCAGGTTTGACAGTTCGGCGTAGTTGGCGATGTGGCCCATGTTCCACTCGAAGATCTCGTACTCGTTGGTGAAGACGTAGCTGTACGGATCGCTGATCGAGGCGTTCTTCGCGACCCACTCGTTGTAGTCGGCCGAGCAGATTGAGAGGCAGTAGCCGGGGAGGACTGAGGGCTGAGAGCTGAGGGGCAAGGGGGAAGACGAAGAAGGCTCATTCGGTCCCTTTGGTCCTTGTTGTCCTTTCTGTCCCTCCGGTATGCGACCCGGTGGCAGCATCGGCGGCACGCGCATCGCGGTCTTGCCGCCATACGACAGACCATAAAACGCCATCCGATCCCGATCGACATTCGGCAAAGTCGCGAGCCAGTTCAGTGTGACCTGGTGCTGCGGGATGATGTAGCTGAACAGCGACCGGCCGAGCGGGTTCGATTTGCGCTGGAGCGTGCGGAACAGGTCTTTGCCGCGATACGGGTTTTGCGGGGCGTAGGTGATGAAGCCGCGTTTGGCCAGTTCGGCGGCGAAGCTCTTGTAGTACTTGTAGCCGTCCGCTGGGGGGCCGCTGATCGTGTCCATCGGGACTCCTTCGAGTCCGTGCTGGCAGACGACGACCGGCCGTTTCTCACCCGGCTTCAGATCAGTCGGCAGCAGCAGGATGCCCGTCGCGACCACGTCGGGGTAGACATCGAGGACCACTTCGTAGCCGGTGTACTCTTTCTCTTCGAGCACCTTCCGCGTGCGCGGGTTCAGCGGCATCGTCGGCTCGGGGAGCTTGCCGATCAGTTCCTCATAGACCTTGTTGCGCAGGACATCGGCGGTCGCCACCCACTTCTCGACACTCGACCGATCCGCCGAGGCCCAGTACTGATTGCGAACCCGGAAGCTCTTGCGAAGGAGTTTTTGCGTGAACTCGGTCAGCTCGCGGACCTGACGTTGTTGGCGGTCTTGGGATGAGAAGTTCTTGCGGGCGTCGTGACCGGGGCGAGACGGCGGGAGCTCAATCTTGGAAACATCTTGACCGAGTTCCTTGAGAGTCCAAATCGATATCGCAGTATTGAGAGGAGGCATCCCAACATTCGCGGCCCCTGTTGAGAGACAGGTTTTCACTGGCACACGCCCCTTCGCCTTCAATCCGTTCCAGTGACTGGATGCCTGCCAAAATGCAGCGTCAGAGGATTCGGAAGTCGGTCGCTTGATCGCCCCCGGCGCGGCTCCGCCTCTTCCTGGCTTCGGTGCGGGCGGACCTTCAATCTCTGGAATGACAGGGCTTGAATCGACATAGAAGAATCGTGGCGCGATCATGCTTGCGATGTCGGCGTCACCGAACTCCTTGAGCAGGCCCCAGACGTTGCGGTAGATCGGCTCCCGCCAGACTCCTTCGCGCTGGTTGAAGTAGCCACTGACGACCGCGCCGTCGATGCGGGTGTCGATCGCCGCGCTGTAGAGGGCGAGCAGGCCTCCTTCGCTGACGCCCATCACGGCGATCGGCAGCTTCTTGCCATCGGCCTCGTTGCGGAGCGTGAACTGATCGACGGCGGCCATCACCTTTTGAACTTCATAGCCGATGACGTGCCGGCCCATCTCGAAGGCCGAGCGATAGACCCACTCGCGGTGAG
>JAYTIB010000856.1:0-3023 GCA_043732205.1 Schlesneria sp.
CATCTGGCCGGAAGCCGCGGGATTGAAAGACGCGCACCGTGAGTTGACCGAGCGCCACCAGATCCTGCGGGTCGCAGTCCCGCATCTGGCCGGCGAACCAGTACGCGGCGGAATCCCGTCCGAGGCGGATGAGCGGGTGCGCTGGTTGACCGAAGCGAAGTTGTTTGAACCGACCGCCATCACGGATCAGGGGGTGCGGTATCGTTCATCGTTCTTCGAATCATGGGAACCGACGGATCTCGGACGCCGCGTCCAGTTCCGGCTGAAGCTCAAGCGGGCGGATTGGGAAGCGCGGACGCTCGTCACGTCGGCCGATGTGCATGCCGAACTGATGTCACGGATGGATCCCAATTCGCCGCACTTCGACGAGCGCATGGCCGGGTTCGTGGATGGGATCACGGTGCAGAGTCCGATGGATTTCACGGTCAACTTCCGGCAATTGCCGCTGCGCCCCGAAGCGCTCTGGCAGATGACGGTGGCTGTCGGTGAGGCGACCCGGTCGCTGAACGAAGACGCGGCGGGTGGCGATGCGACCGGACGCGAACTCGGGCGCGAACGTTTTCAGGCGCTGAGCCACTCGGATGACATGGCGGCGTACCGCCGCGTCAGGACTCAACCGGCCACGACCCGGCAACGACGTGTCGACGAGGTCGACGAGATCCGTTACGAATCGTGGGATCGCGCGTTGCAGGGTCTGCTGCGCGGCGACGTGTCGGTCGTCCCCATCGCCGGTCTGCGGGATCTCAAGTCGCTCCAGGATGACGGGCGTTTCTTCGTGATGCCGCATGCCATCCCGCGGTCGCATTTCCTGGTGTTCAATCCCCGGCAGCGGGCGCTGCGCGACGGTCAGTTTCGCCGCGCGCTGCTGCACGGAATCCCGCGGGAACGGTTGCTGAAGGAGGTCGTGCTCCGCGATGTGAACGGTCCGCATGCCCGCCTGGTCACGTGCCCGTTTGCGAGCAACAGCTATGGCTACAACCGCCAGTTGCCGCAAGCCGATTACGATCCGCCGCTCGCCGCCGCGCTGGCGCTGACCGCGAAGAAACAACTCGGCGGAGAACTGTCGGCCCTGCGCCTGATTTGCCCCAACGACGCCCCGCTGCGCGAGACGGCCCTGGCGATGATCGAAGAATGGCGGCGGGTCGGCATCGAGGTGCGGTTGCTGGGTGAGACGGACCCGGACGGCGACTGGGACATCTGTTACCGGACCGCCAAGTCGGTCGAACCGCTGACGGAAGTCTGGCCGCTGCTGACCATGCAGCCGTCGGCCCGCGTGGACGCGCTGCAATCGTTGTCGGAACCGACGCGCCGATTGTTGCTGGAACTCGAACGGACCGTCGACTGGACGACCGCCACCAAGCTGCTGCACCGGCTGCTGGTCGACCTGCTCATCGAAGCCCGATACATCCCGCTGTGGGAAGTCGACGAGTATCTGGTCGCGCGCAAGAACGTGACCGGCATCCCGACACGGCCGATCCACGCCTACGACGACATTGAACGGTGGACGGTGCAATCGTGGTATCCGGTGGAGACGCCGTGAGGTTTGAGGGGAATTGCAAATTGACGATTGCTAATTGCAAATTGCAAATTGATGGACAGAAGAAGCGCGACGGCATCAACTCGCGATGCTGCGCTGCGCATGGTTTGTGTGTCGTACTTCGCTGCTCGTTGCTGCTGCTGATGCTGATACTGGCGTGTCGTGCCGCGGCTGCGCAGCCGTCCGCGGAATTGCCGTTGGAGTTGCGGCCGTACCGGGTGCAATTGTTTGTCGGATTCGATGCCCCGCAACAATCGAAGCAGGCCCGGGCCGACATGCTCGAAGAGATTCGACGGGTTGCCAATCGATGCATCGGGTCGCATTGGAGCTTGGCCGTTGAAGAGGCAGACTGGTTGCAGCCGGTCTCCGCAGACGGGGTGTCGCGACTGTCCGTGTCGGATGTTCGCCAACACTCCCCGCAGGAAATGGATCTCTGGCTGGTGGCGGCGGTCCAGTCGCACGGCTCCGGTTGGAGGATCGATGTCCGGTCGTGGCAACCGGCGGTCGGGGTCGAATCCGACGTGCTCGGCGCGGGAACGCGGGACCGGCTCGACGTGCCGCTGGTCCTGCTGCAACTGGGCCACTCGGCGTTTCGTCCGATTGGGGTTGTCGACGAGGTCGACGGCAAACAAGTCCGCGTGCTGCTGCAGGCGGGAGCGTTGTCCGTTCCCGACGAATCGTTTTCGCTGACTCGCGCCGCCAAGTTGTTGGTCCCCGTCCTGGCCAGTCGCAAGCGCGACAAGACGATCGACCGCTTGCAGCCGATCCCCTGGACGTTTCTGACGGCGGGCGAATCGCAGGGTGCCCGAGTGAACTGCGAACTGCACAGCGGTCTGCGGTCCCCGATCGGCGGCAAACAGCGCGGACGGGTCGAAACACTCGCCATCGCCGTCAAGTCGACGCACCCGTCGACACGGTTGGAACTGGCGACGCAATCGAAGCCCTCGCTGCCTCTGGTGGCGCATCGGATCGAACTGCGACGCTCGGCGGAGATTCCCAAGGCGGACGACGCGAAGGGAAAGGACAAGGACAAGGACGAACAGTTGCTGCACATGCTGCTGACTGATCGACGCGGCCATGTCACCTTGCCGGCGGATGCGGGAAGCGGCGTGATCTGGCTGTTCGCCTACAGCGGCCGGCATCTGTTGGCCCGCGTCCCGATCGTGCCGGGCGTGGCCGATCGAATGCGATTGGAAGTTCCCGACGACTCATCCCGGCTGGAAGCGGAAGCGGACCTGTACATGCTGCAGGGGCAACTGATCGAAGCGGTGGCCGCCCGGAACACGGCGACCGCGCGGATTCGCGCGGCGGTCAAGAAGAATGAAGCGGTCATCGCCAAAGCTGCCGAAGCGGAACTGCGCAAGCTGCCTGATGCGCAGTTCTATCTGGACCGGGTGTCGGCCATCCGGGTTCCCGCCGTCAAGGCGGCGAAGTCCCGCCGGGACCGCGCGGGCGAAGCGCGGATCAACCGCATGTGTGATGAAAC
>JAYTIB010000857.1:0-7935 GCA_043732205.1 Schlesneria sp.
AGTTGAACCGCGTGGTCGGAAACTCGGAACGCAGCGACTGGCCAATCTTGGCAATCAACGTCTGCTTGGAGGGCTCGATCCACTCTTCCATCGGTTTCAGGCCGACCATCATTTCGGCGCGACTCGGCACATACGGGTCCGTGCCGCTGTCATTTCGTCCCGCCTGCGACGTGACGAACGTGACGTCGGGGAATTCGCGAATCATCCCGCGCATGCGGTTCGCATACGTGGCGGTCTGGTCGAGCGACGTTCCCTCGGGAAAGCTGGCCCGGACCCAGATGACCCCTTCGTCGAGATACGGCAGAAAATCAAAGCCGAGCTGCGGAACAATCCGCACGCAAACCCAGACGAGCGCGCCGACGGACCAGGCAGCCACAAACCATCTCAACGGGATGAGCACGCGGAGCAGTCCGGCGTAGAGCGGACGCGACCATTTCAACACCGGATTCTCCCAGTCGCTGTAGCCGTTGCGCAGCAGGATCGCCGCCAGACTGGGAATGACGAACAGCGAAAACAGCACCGCACCCAACAGGGCGTACGTGACCGTCAACGCCATCGGGCGGAACAGCAGCCCCTCAATGTTGGTCAGTGAGAGCAATGGCAGATACGCGCAGATGATCATCAGGGTCGAAAAGAAGACCGGTCGTTCCACTTCATAGGCGGACTCCAGGATCGTCGCCTGGACGGTGTCTGATGTTCCGCGCCGCCGCTGTGTCAGGTGATGGGCCAGGTTGTCGACCATGATGACCGAGCCATCCACGAGAATCCCGAAATCGATGGCCCCGATCGACAGCAGCCCGATGGGAATGTCGGTCAGGTACATCAGCACCAGCGCGAACAGCAGCGAGAACGGCACCGTCAGCACCACCAACAGCGCCAGCGAGGGGCTCCCCAGGAACGCCAGCAAAACCAGCAGAACCAGCGCGATGCCGGTGAACACGCTGTGGGCGACCGTGTGCAGCGTGCTGTCGACCAGGTACTGCCGGTCATAGAACGGCACGATCTTCACGCCGGCGGGAAGCACGGTGCCGTTCAACACAGCCACGTCCCGCTTGACCCGTTCGAGCGTTCGCGACGGATTCTCGCCGCGCCGCATCAGGACGATCCCCTCCACCGATTGCGCCCGACCGTCGCGTCCAAAGATCCCGTCGGGAATGCGCGAGTCGATTTCGACGGTCGCCACATCGTGCAAATAAACCGGTGTTCCCTCCACCGTGTTGACGACCGTCTGCTCCAGGTCGTGCTCGTCCTGAAGCGAGCCGCGACCGCGGATCACAAACGACATGTCGCCGCGTTTCAACATGCTGCCGCCGGCGTTGGCGTTGTTCGTCTTGATCGCGTCGACGATGTCACCGAGCGACATTCCGAAGCGCTCCAGTTGATGCGGATCGAATTTCAGCGTGTACTGCTTTTGCAGCCCGCCGAAGTTCGAAACCTCGGCCACGCCCGGCGTCCGCTGCAACCGCGGAATGACGACCCAATCGTTCAGGGTCCGCAAGTCCATCAGACTGTGTCCGTGATCGCTTTGCAGTTCGTAGCGGTAGATCTCGCCAATCGCCGTCGCCATCGGACCGAGTTCCGGCACGACGCCGTCAGGCAGCTTGACTGTTGTCAGCCGCTCCTGAACCCGCTGGCGCGCGAAGTATTTGTCGACCCCCTCATCGAACACCAGCGAGACCACGGCCAGACCAAAGATGGTCCGCGAACGCACCACTTGAAGATTGGGGACGCTCCCCATCGCGAGTTCGATCGGGATCGTGACCTGCCGCTCGATCTCTTCCGGCGCGCGGCCGGGATACGGCGCGATGACCAGCACCTGCAGCGCCGAGATGTCGGGGTAAGCATCAATCGGCTGCTGGAAAAACGACCAGACGCCGCCCACACAGATGGCAAACGTCAGGACGGTCACCAGCAGCCGATGGATTGTGGCGAGCCGGATTAGGCGTGCGACCATGGACTCTCCAATGTTGTGGCACGACTCGTAGTCCGGACCCCTTGGTCCGGACGAGATCTCTCAATTGCTGTGATTTGACACCCTCGTTTGTTCACTGCACCTCGTCCGGACCAAGGGGCCCGGACTACGGTCCCGCTTCTGTCGGGCGCGTCACGCTGGCCCGTCCTACAGAACTCATGGCTTCACCGCAACGCGTCCGGGGATCGTCAGGGATTGCGCGGCCACCGTCTTGAGCAGGATCGCACCGCGGGAAATGATCCGGTCGCCATCCTTCAATCCCTCCAGAACCTCGCACTGTTCGTGGCGGATCTCACCGACCCGCACCTTCGTCACGCTCCACTGGTCCGACCCCGCATCCCGCAGCACGTAGTCGTTGCGGCCGATGTGCAACAGGGCGGTCGCGGGAATCTGAATGGCCGGGCGTTCGTCGGTTCCGAGCCCCACCTCGGCGAACATTCCCGGTTTGAGCACGTCGTTCACATCGGAAACATAGAACAGCACGCGCAGTGTCCGACGCTCGGGAGTCAATGTGGAGCTGATCGTTTCCACTTGGGCGGGAAAGACGACATCGAGGTAACCGTAGAACTGGACCTCGCACAATTGACCGGTGTGAATCTGCGAGACCTGTGCCTCGGGAACGTTCGCCGACACCAGCACCATGTGGTCGACGGCGCGGCCAAACACCAGCGGCTCGACGCCGGCGCGCGACAGATTCCGTTCAATGACCAGTTTCTGTTGGAGCGCGTTGCGCAGCGTCGATTCGGCCGTGAACACTTCCTTCTCCCGTTGAATTTGAGCCTGCAGCAGCGCCGCCTTGGCCTGCAGGATGTCCTTCTCGGGAACGGTTCCGCTGGGGACTGACATCAACCGCTTGACGTTGGCTTCGAGATAGCTTGTTTCCGCGATGGCCAACTCCTTTGTCTTGGCCAACTGGCTTTGGGCGAACTCGATCTCCGTCAAGACGTGCAACAAGTCGGCATACAGCGTGGACAATTCGGACGAGTTGAATTGCCAGCGTTCCTCGAAGGATCCCTCCCCCTCGCGGACATGCGCCACAATCGTGCCACTGACCGAAATCAGTGGCAGCGAGATCCGATCGGTGGCAATGTTGACGGCGGTCAATTCCTTATTGAGCGGTGTCTCGCGCGAGATCGCGATCAACCCGCTGGAGATGACTCGAATCGGTTCAAGCGTTTCGGCCGGCGCGTCGGTTGCCGACGACGGGTGAACAGGCTCGTGCGGTCGCAACAACGACACGACCACCACCAGCGTGATGACGATGGCGGCAAACATCCAAAGTCCGCGCCAGATCTTGGTCAGGCGCGGAATGCTGCCGCTCGGCGGAAGAAGCTCGGTTGCGGTTGCGGTGGCCATCGGCCGTCCTTCAATCTCTAGGGCAGAAAGCGATCTCGTTCCGTCAGCACGTCCGTAGACTCCGTCGAATTCGAAACATGACTCGTTGACTCACGTTTCGCCAACAGGGGTCCGCAAACAGGGGTCGTGTGTTCGGTTTTTCGAAATTGGCGGGAGGACAGTCTCATTGGCAATCCAAGTCCGCTTCCCGCCAATTCCGAAAAACCGAACACCCGACCCCAAACAGCGCGACGGTCGCAACGGGCTGAAGCGCAGCTCTCACTGTGAACTCTACAAACATTGTCAATCATCTCACAGCGGCCTCAAGATCGATGGCGGCTTACAATCGCGTAACGGCTGTTGACCACATCTGCAGGCGTCGGCCCGCAACGCATCCGTATTGAGTCCGGCGGATTCCGCCGCGAGGACATCATTGTCCCGATTCGGTCCGCCCGCAAAATCGGACTATCAGGACCAGCCGGTAGGGTCGACACCTTACGATCGCGCCAACGCGACGAATTCGATTGAGCGGCATCTTGAGCATCGTCGATACCCTTGGAGTTGCATACAGAATCGTTCCATTCGTCATCGTCATGCACCGGACAAGCGGTCGGTTGCACGGAGTCGTTTCCAGTGGGCATCAATCTCGGACAACGGTTGCAGCGCGTCAGCGGGGTGTTGCTCGTGCTGTGCATTCTGCCCGGTTGCCAGGCGGCCAGGACATCGCTGTCCAGCTTGAAGTCCCGCGACACCGCACCCGTCCGGGACACCGGTAAATCGTCCGATCCCGTGGGTCAAAGTTCCGACGCACCGGGTGGGTTCAGCCAAATCTCCAGCGTTCATGCCGGACTGCGCCGGCCCCGCCAGCGCAGCCGCATTCACGACGATTTCAGACCCGTCATGCAGGTCTCGGCGCAGGAATTGGACGATGCGGCGGACGACGCGGTCCGCGCGCTCGCCTCGGAGCCGCAGGAATTGGTCGGCACCAAGCGGCGGCGATTGGAGATACCGTCCGACCTGCCGGGGGCCGAAGCACACCCCATCGACCTGAGTGCGGACCCCGTGAAACGCGCCGAAGAAATTGAGCAGATCTTCGGAACATTGCCCGATGTCGTCGCCACCAGGGTCAGGAACACGCCCGACGGATTGCATTATGACTTGAACCAGCTTCAATCCATGGCCTTCGCGGCGAACCCACTGCTGGTGCAGGCCGAAGCCCAGGTGACGCTGGCCCGCGGGGCCGCGCTGCAGGCGGGGCTGCATCCCAACCCCGTGATGGGCTACGAAGCCGACACGGTCGGGTCGGCAGGGACGCCCAACTATCACGGCGGCTATGTCAGCACCGTCATCAAGACACCCGGCAAACTCGACCTGGCTGAGTCCGTCGCCAATGCTGACGTTTGGAACGCCGACCTGATGCGGAAGAAGACTCACATCGACCTGATCACCCAAGTTCGCGGCGCCTATTTCGCGGCGTTGATCGCCCGCGAAAATGTCCGGATCACCGAAGCGCTGGTCGCCTTCACCGACAGCGTCTACCGCAATCAGGTGGACCTGTTGAAAGGGGGGATCGTGTCGACGTCCGAGCCGGTTCAACTTCGGGCCATGGCCGTTCAGGCACGCACCGCACTGGCTCAGGCGCGAAACCGGTATGACTCCGCCTGGCGGCAACTCGCGGCCACCATCGGCGTTCCCGAGTTGCAGGCCGGATACCTGGACGGCGTCGCCGATGTCCCCATCGAGTCCATCGACTACGACAAGACGCTGAACTATGTCGTCGCCAACCACACGGATGTTTTGGCCGCGCACAATTCCGCGCTGCAAGCCCGCACCAACCTGCGGCTGCAGGAACTGAACGTCGTCCCCGACCTGCAGTTCTACATGGCACTCCAAAAGGACTACACCACGCGTCCCGTTTATCGGACGACGTATAACATGCAGGTCGGTGTCCCCGTCCCGATTTTCGATCGCAACCAGGGCAACATCCTCAACGCCCAGGGAACGCTGATGAAAACCGCGCAGGAAGCCCCCCGCATTCAAAACGACCTCGCCAACCGGCTTGCCGACGCCGTCGAACGCTACGAAAACGCACGCAACCTGACCGAGCTCTATCGACAGAACATCCTCCCCGACCAGGCGCGAACCTTCCGCGGCCTCTACGAACGACACCAGCAACAACCCGACATTGTCGGATTCATCGAGATCGTGAACGCCCAGCAGACACTCCTCGCGTCGATCAACGCCTACATCAACACGCTGTCGCTGCGCTGGACCGCGCTCACCGACATCGGCTCGCTGTTGCAAATCGAGTCCCTGGAGGGAATCCAATCCCTGTTGGCAACGGGCTCGCCGATCCCCGTCATCGAACCGATTCCCAACGAGCCCACCGCTCCCTGACGGTTCTCCCCACACCGTCCGATGTGGAGTACATCACATCGCCCGATCTGGCGAAGTGTGGTCGGGCCGGAACGCACAGAGCTTGTGAGTCTTTGTGGCGTGGGTTTCAACCCACGCAAGATGTCATACCGCGTCGGCTAAAGCCAACGCCACTTCTTGTCACGCACCGCCCTGAACCTGAAAGATTCACACGCTCATCGGGACCGTTTGCATCCGCCTTGCGGGATGCGGCGCGACAGGCAACAATCCAACCCGCCACGCGCCCGGTCGGATGGCGGATCTCTTCCGACAACGCGGCGCGAACAATCACTCAGGCCGAGTGGCGAAACTGGCAGACGCATCGGACTTAAAATCCGGTGGGAGTTAAATCCCGTGCGGGTTCGAGCCCCGCCTCGGCCAATGGGTTACGTCGATTTGTGAAGTCGCCAAAAAGAGGCGTTTCATGTTGGTTTCATTTCCAGCTCCGAAATCAGCCCCGCTTGGCGGATGCGGGAATCGCCGGGACGAACAGGTTTTGCACGGCCTTGCTCAACTGGCCCGCCATGCTGACGTAGCCGCGGGTCGTTTCGAGCGACTTGTGTTGCATCAGCCCCTGCAACTCGAAGAGATTCATTGAAGCCGCGTTGACGGTTGCGAAGCCGCGCCGCAGATCGTGGAACCCGAATTGCCGCCCATGCTTTCCACCCTTGGGCAACGGTGATCCGTCCGCCAGCTTCGCAGCCTCTTGGATGCGTCCGAATTCGTCCCACAGCGTTCGGGGCTGATGGTCCCACGGGAAGACGTGAGAATTGAAACTCGCCGCCAACGGTCGCAGATACTGAACCGCGAGGGGATGCAACGGAATCAACTGGTCCCGCCGGCCCTTGTTCGTGTCCGCTCGGGTGAGTGCCGTTCCCGCGTCCAAGTCGATGTCTGCCCAACGCAACGCCCTTGTCTGCCCGATTCGCCAACCCGTCATGTAGAGCAGAACGAGGAGCCCGCGCCACCAGTCGGCGGGCGCGACGTTCGGAATGTCGCTGGGCATCGTCGCGACTTCGCAGGCTTCGAGCATCGCCGCGAACTGTTCGGGCGAGACGAACGTCGGCAGCTTTTGTTCGGGCTTCAGGAATCGCATCCTGGGGACTTTCTCGACGAATCCCCAGTCCGCCGCCAGCCGCAGAGCCTGTTTGACGTATCGCAGTTCCCGGTTGATGGTCGCAAGCGAAACGGGGAGCGTTTTCCCGTCCGCCCCTTTGCGTTTGCCCGTTTCTGTTCGTCGCTTGGCGATGAATGCGTCAATCGCTGCCGTGTCGATGGACTTCATCCGCTTTGGCTTCGCGAGACGGGCGAACGTCCCAATTGAGGTTATCGCCGCAGTCCGCGAAGACAGATCGTACCGGCCTTCGATGTGGGCGGTGTACTTCGCAAAGAACTGGTCCCACGTTGCCCGCTCGCCCGCGGCATACGTTCCGGTCACCAACTGCGAATGGATCTTGTCCGCCAGCGTGTTCGCCGCCGACTTCCCGACCTTGCCCGGCCCGCAACTCTTGCGACATTGCTTGCCGCTCGGGTCGGTCCAAGAGACGTACCACGATGCCGCGTCCGCCCCTTGCTTCGCGACTTGTGCCTTGAGTTGGTGAACCCATGCGCGCTTGTCCATGATGCCGCCCTTCATGCCTCAAGAGTGAGGCAAACATGCCTCAAGAGTGAGGCAAAAGTAAGCCCGTCCCTTCACGACTGCCCTAGGGCGGCTGTGAACCGCCCGCAGTCCTCACGGTTTCAGCCACGTCGAAACGTGGCATCCTGTCACAGTCGCAAAGGGACGGACTTTCGCTTTCACAGATGGTTCTAGGATTCACAGTGCGACACGATGCCAGATTGAAGACACTGGCGGGCTTTTAGGTGAAGGGATCATCGGCATTTCCCCCCGGTCCCGTCAACAGAAAGCCGCCGTCGCCGGGTCGGGAAGGGTAAACCCGATGGTCCGGCGCGGCGGGAACGAAACTTCACTGGAGTCGTTTGGTGAGCTTGTTGAGAACCGCCATCGAATCGTCGATGGCGTCGGCATCCATTCCGATCGACACTTCCTCAACTTCGCGGCGGTCGCCCTTCAGGGTTGTCATCTGCTTTCGACGTTCGATCAGACTTCCGAGTCGGTTCGTATTTCGCCGCATGTCGTTCAGGAGAATCGCCCGGATGTCCGGTTGTCCGTTGGTTGTCGTTCGTTCGACCATGTTGTGGGTTTCCTTCAA
>JAYTIB010000858.1:0-7935 GCA_043732205.1 Schlesneria sp.
GTGCCACTGCTTGGCCGCCTTGGGACAAGCAGTGCCAATGGAGAGTTGACTCGCCACTCGCACTGCTTCTCCGAGGACTCCGAAGCAGTGGCACGCCCCCTTTTCGTTCGATCCATCAAGCAGGGCCACCCCGCCTCTTGACCCCCTTTGATCTGTTCCTCGGGGGTGAGTCAGGCGTTGGCTGTATTCAAAAGCTTCGCACCTTCTGACGTGACGGAGTAAGTTGGTTGCGACGGATTTGCAGCGTCGTGAGATACGATGAACCCATCGGCCTCAAGTCCCGTCAAGGATTTGAGGAGCGGCTCGTCTCGTTTGATGCTTTCTGACGAAATCGCCCGATCAAGCTGATACCAGCTTAGCTGACCATCTTTCGCCTTGATCAATTCTAAGAGCCTGTGTCGCAACTGATTCACGAGAAGTTCCTTCCTATGGATTCACGCTTGGGTAACGGATACCAGGGCCTTCACGCAACAAATAGTCTTCCAGCGTCGCAGTGTGGGCATTGTTCCAAAGATCGTATGCCGCATCTACTCCTGAAGGTTGCCCGCTGGGGAATCCGAGTTGTTTGTACCGAATCGACTCACGCAATTCGTGACTGTAAAAGTTTAGATCGGTCTGGGTTGGTTTCAACTTGCCTGAGGCGATGTCGCGCAATCTCTGCACCATCCCCTGATTGGCAGGGTCGGGGCCGAACCGAGCAAGGTGCTGCTCGGCGTAATCAATTCCCCGATTCGTGATCTTGAGTCGATCAGTTGTAAGCTGTCTGATCGGCCCACCAGCATTGCTCAGATCAAATTCTCTACCGCTAATCGGGCCACGACCACCAAGCGGTGTGCCTGCAGCAACAGCCTTGCCGTTCTTCAACATCGCGCGCCAGCTGAGTGCGCCGCCGGCGAAGTCGATGCCGAGATCGGTCCAGAAGAGGATCTTGTTGGTCGTTTGCTGGTTTTCGGTGAGCTGATCAACGACTTGCTCACGTCCGCTGCGGACGTATTCGCCCTTTATGGCACCTTCGATTGCGGCCAGTGCCTCGTAAAAGCCTGAAGTGGCCGAGATGGCACCGAACACTTGGGTAACGCCGCCGGTTGGCATGAGGATTGCCGCGCCGCCGAGTCCGATCTGCAAAGTGGCTGTGGCGAATCGAAAGGCGTTCGCCGCGTTCGGATGCGAGGTGAAGCCTTCAAACGCGGCGGCCGCGGCGGAGTCCAGCGGCCTGATGCCGGTGCCGAAGTCGGTGACTCGTTCATCGCGCACTGCGGCGTTGATGGCGGCGTTGATTTCCTCGGCGGTGGCGGACCGCTGGTCGCCGATGCCTGTGGCGCGGCTGAGATTGATTGTGATCGTGCGGGTGACGCCCGCCGCGGACGGCGATTGGTCAATCTTATAGTCGCCATGTACGACATAGACCGTGCCGTCGGGGGTCTTCTCACACACGGTCACCAACGATGCGAACTTCAGGGTCCAGCCCGCTGCGGTCGCCTTCAGGATCTCTTTGGCGGCTGAAATTCCCTGTTGGTCGAGGAACGATGCGGCGCGGTCTCCCAGAACAGCGGTCAGTTCCTTCAGCAGTTGGTCCTTCAGGTCGGGATCGTCGAGCAGGTCACCCCAAGACGGCTGCTTGATGATGTTCCAGTGCTTGCGCAGGTCGCCGACATCGAGTTGTAACTGGCTGGCGGGGACGGCACTGAACTGGAAGTTATTGAACGGAAACTGCTTCGCGACGTCAGGAGCGCCGGCCAACCGGAGCAGGTGGGCTTGGGCGAGGTCGTCCGGCGGGGTGTGGGTGTTGTAGCCGAGCGATCGCATCAGTGCGTCCGCCATCGCGCTGCCCTGGAGTTGCGGAATGGTCTGATTGAGCCAATCGAGGTGTCGTTGTCCCAGGGTTGAGGCGCGCATCACTCCGTCCGCGGCCACGTTGAAGCTGAGCACGTCGACCGTCGAGAATGTGTCCGAAGGCCGGCCGACCGGATCGCTCAGTCTCGCCTGCCGGTCGCGGATCTCTTGGAGCGCAAACATCGTCCGCTTGCGGGTGACGATGCTGCTGAACTCCAGATTCCGTTGGCTGGCCGCCTTGACGCCATCGCGGTAGCCCTCGGCCAACGATCGGTCGGTGGCGGTCTTCAAGTCGACCTGGGTATTAGCGGACTTGAGCTTCGCGTCGACCAGCTTGGTGAATTCGGCGATCTGGTCGGTGGTCAGCGCCTTGAACTCGCGGCGGGCGGCGGCGTTTTGGTCGATCACCGCCTCGCGCTGCGCTGCGGCATCGTCAGCGGCGAACCGTTTCTGGGCCGCGGCGCGGGCGGTGGCTTGCGTGGCGGCGGCGCTGGTCAGGCTTGCTTCTTTGGCCAGGTCGGCTTGGAGCAGCGCGCTGTCCAGCGCCTGTTTGGCATCGGCGAGCGTCCGGTCCTTCTTCTCGCCCGCGTTGTGCAGCGCCGCGGACTTCGCGGATTCGACCGACTGCTGGCCCGTCGCCGCCGCGGCCGCGGCTGCGGCGCTGGCGATCGCGTTGTCGTGACTGGCCGCGGCCGATGTCGCCGATGTGACGTAGCCTTCCGCCGCGCCGACGATCGAACCGATGGCCGCGTCATGCGCGGATGAGATCGACGTCGTGTACGCCAGCGCTCCGGTGACGACGGCCCAACTGTCGGCATCCGTGTAGACACGGTGAGCCGCCGCCGTCGCCGCGGTCGTGATGCTGGCGGAACGAATCTCACCGGCGGCGATCGACTCACCCACCGACGCCATGTAGTCCGTCCAGACGCTGTTCGTGAGTGTCTCGTATGCGAGCGTCTGATCGCGCGTGAGTTTCGTCTGGGCCGCCGTGACCGTCGTGGTCCAGGCGTTCGCGGCGGTGGTCAGCGCCGGGACGACAGCGGCGTCCGCAATCTGGACCGCCGCTTCGAGGTCGGTCCAGAGTTCGTTGGCGTGGGTGACATAGTTGTCGATCGCCAGTTTGGCGGCGTTCGCGTAGTTCGTTTCGGCGGTGGCCAACGCCCCGGTGTGAGCGGCCTGTGCGCCGGCGAGGCTGTTCTGTCGTGCTTCGGATGCGCGGACGATGGCATCCTGCAGGTCGATGAGTTTGGCTTGCGTCGCCACCTGCGTCGCAATGTCGAGGCTGGCGAGTCCCTTGACGAACGTCGCCCCGGCCTCGTTCTTCGCCTTCTGCAAATCCGCGCCGGCGGTGATGTCGGTGTTGCGCGCGGAGTACTCGGCATCCGCCACGCCGTCCATCCAGATCTTGGCCGCGCCGCGTTCGGCGCTGACGATCCCGGCGTTCATCATCCCGATGTCGGTGACGAACTTGGTTTCGTCGTCGGCCACACCCACCAGAAAGGCCCGTTTCAGTTCGTCCACCTGCAGTTGACGCACGGCACCCGTCATCATGACCTCTTCGGGGGTCATTCCCTCCGATGAAAACTGCAGGGCCGTTTCCGCGGCGCGATAGGTCTCCTGCCGTTCCTTCACCGCGTCCTGGTAGGTCTTGAACGATGTCAACGCTTCCGCCCGGAAGCTGGTAACGGCACCGCGCACCGCGGCATCGTAGGGCGTCGCGCCCGCCACGACTTTCGCGGTGATCGGGTCGTTCAGATTCTTGACGCTCGTTGTGAACGCATTGGCCGCGCCGAACAGCGACGTCAAGAAGCCCTCTTCCAATCCCCATCGCGAGTCGACCAGCGAACCGGCCGAAGTCGCGTCGCCATAGGTGGCGACCAGGAATTTGCGGTACGTCTCCTGCGCTTCTTTGACCGACGCGTTGTACGCCGATTCCGCGTCCGAGACCGCGTCCGAGTACGCCGTGTCCGCCCCGCTGATCGCGTCGGAATGATCGGTCTCGGCCGTGGTCAGCGCCATGTTGAGCGCCGTTCGCTCGTTGGTCAAGCCGTCATGGAAGGTCTTCGACGCCGAGTTGATGGCGGTGTTGTAGGCCTTGACCGCCGCGGTGGTCTGTTCGTCGTACTTCGTGTTCGCGCCGTTCAGCGTGCCGTCGAAGGCGGACTTGGCGTTTGTCATGCTCGTGGAATACAGGCCCGTCGCCGCCGCCACGTTCGTCTGCAACTCGCCGGAGATGCGATCGAGTTCCGTGTCGAACGCGTTGTTCGCCGCGTCGCGATCGGTGATGAACGTCGCGTCGGAACCGATCAGGCTCCAGTCGATGGTGATCGACGAGTACGCCGCCTGAATGGCGTCCCAGGCCGATTTCGCCGCGGCCTCCGCCGCCTCGTACGACGTGGTGGCCGAAGTCATCGCCGACTGAAACGCCGTTGCCGACGCCCCCTCGGTCGCGGCATCGGCGGCTTCCGCACCGGCCATCGCGGTGTCCCACGCCGACTCAATCGCCGCCATGCCCGTGGTGTAGTCGCTGTTGGCCGTGCCGACTTCGGACTCATAGCCGGAATTCGCCGAGGCGGTCGTGGCATCGAACTCCGACTGGGCCGCATCGACCGTTTGCTGATGCAGGTTGTTCGCCGCGTCCTTTGCCGCACCGAAGTCGGCATCGGCCTTGTCGGTGTCCGACTTCAACGCGTCCTGCGCCGACTGCTGTTGACTGTTGAACTTGTCCTCAACGGCCTGGTTGGCATCGGCCTCGCGCTTGGCAGCCTCTTTGGCCTTGTTGAGATTCGAGAGTTTGCCCGCCTTGCGGTCGGCGATCTCGTTGTCGATCAACTTTTGAATGTCCTTCGACAGTGATGCCTGGGCGCTGTTGATCTTGTCCTGCCAACCCCGGGAGATCTTCTGCCCGGCTTCTGCGGCGTTCTTTTCCTGCGCGGCAATCGTGCCGACATCAAGGAACTTCGCGCGGGCGGCATCCTTTTCCGCATCGGTCTGCGGTTGGCCGGCTCCGCCGGTTGTTCCCGTTGGGTCCGTCCCTCCGGTGCCGCTCGTTTCTGATGAGTCCGTCCCCGCGCCGCCGGTCGCCGACGACGGTCCGCTGTTGGATGACGTCCCACTGCGGGATGACGTTGATGCCTGTGTGCCCGCTGTTCCCGTTGAGTTTTTACCGGAAGACGCGCTGCCGGTGACAGCCCCCATTGTCGTCATGCCGGATGACGCGCTGCCGGCGGTTGACGTGCCCAAGGACGTCCCGGAGATGTCGAGCATCGTTCCCGAGGACGATGGATCGATCGCGCCGCTCAGGGCCGCCAGCAGATCGCTTCCGGTGCTGCCGCCATTCATGATCGCCAACGGATCGAGTCCCGCCTGCCCGCCGGTCGTCGCCATCGACGGGGGCAATGTGCCCGGTCCAGATCCCGTGGGCGCGGAGCCGGGTGAATCGAACGACCAGAGTGTCGATGGGTCAATCGTGGGGAGCGCATTGCCCGTTGTCGATGGCGTGGTCGAACTGGTGTCACCGAAGATGTTGCCCGCAAAACCCTGTCCGATCACCGTGCCAGTGTCCACCAGTGTCGGCAGTGAATCCCCGCCAACCGGCGAACCGGTTCCCGCCGTGATCGTCAGCGAGACCGTGGCCGTCGCCTGATCGCCGTCCGCGTCGGAAACGGTGTACGTGACCATTCCGTCCCCGTGAACGCCGCATCGACAACGAACAACAATGAGTCGTGACTCAGGGTGTCGTTCGGATCGGCCGACCTAATCGCGATGCCGCCATGCGCGGGCGACTCGACCGATGTGATGGTCAGACCACCCGACGGACTGAAGTCGTTGGCCAACACGTCCAGCACGACTGGCGTCGCGGCACCCTCTGTCTGCTGCGAGAACTGATAGCTGTCGTAGCCGATCATGATCCCACTCAGCAATTGCCGCCGTTCGAGCGACTCAATCGCCGACACGAGGGAAACGTCGCGACGTCGTCCGCGCGGTCGCGAGCCGCGTCTCGCTCCAGCCCCCCCCCGTTTCGCCAACCTACACAAGTCAGACGCCAACCGACCGAGCCAATTGAACACGACCATGATCAATGTTCCCCTGTGAATGAAGCGCCACGGGCAGTAGTGAATTGTGTTGTGAAGCGCGGCGGTCATCGCGCCGCCATCAATGCCGTGCCAGAGCCGCACAGCCTGCTTCGATCCAGAATGGCGAAGCGGGCGACACCGTATCGAGTTCCCGTTGAGAAAAGCCAGCCAGGCCGCGGACGGAACCGACGGGTGTCGCAAATCGTCCAGACAAAGCAACCCGCCGCAGGGCAACACTCCGTATTTCTCACGGGCCGAGTCTGGGGGCGACGGCGCGTGAGGACTGCGCGCTAGTGGTCGAACAACTTTCATTTGTCCCGTAGCACGGACGCCTCGTCCGTGCGGAACCTTCGATACCGATGGACGCACGGACGAGGCGTCCGTGCTACGGCAACCCGGCAAATCAAAGTTGTTCGACCGCTAGCGGATGTCGGATCGAACCAGATCCGTGGTTTCAGGGCGCACCCGGCAGGGGTGTTCGCGGTGTGGTTCGATGCCGCCGCCGCCATCAGTTCCCCGCGGGAATTGGAGACGCAGCGTCTCGTGAAGAATCCGCTCGAAGTCTCCCGACGACTGGCAAGTTTTCGCGATCCGTTCATCAACCTTCGCATCGTCGACCTGCAACTCACCGTGCGAGTCATCGAACATGGCGTTGCGCCAGTGGTCGTCGCAGGCCAGCTTGGTCTCCCGCGTAAACAGTCCGGGGTCGGGTGGCCCGACCGGTTGCGGCGGCGTGGACGCAATCGCCGGCCGCGCTCAGATCCCGGCCAGGCGCTCCTTGGCGTCACCGAATGCCGGCAATTCCAGGCCCATGCGGTCCATCAGGGAGAGATACAGACTGCACAGCCGGCGCTTGTCGTTGCCGGCATTCACATAGTCCAGCGAGCGTCCGGTCTTGAGCTGACCGCCCAGTCCGCCCGCCAGCACCACCGGCACACGGTTCGAGTTGTGGGCGTCCCAGTGTTCGGAGACGAACATCAGGCACGAGTTGTCCAGGACGGTCGCGTCACCTTCCTGCATGTGAGCGAGGCGGTCGATCAGGTAGGCGTATTGCTCGACATGGAACTTGACGATCGACTGGTACTCCGGACCCGTGTTCGAGTGCGAATAGCTGTGGTGGTCGTCCTTGATGTTCAGGAACGGATAGACCTGTCCCGACAAGTCGCGCGACATCAGCATCGTGGCGATGCGCGTGCGGTCGGACTGGAATGCGAGGGCGATCACATCGCACATCAGCCGGGCGTATTCCCGGAAGTCCTTCGGTTGGCCCGCGGGTGGTCGCTGGTCGGGGCCGGGGAGCGCGGCCTGCGCGGCGGGTGACGCTTCTTCGGACTGACGCTTGTTCAGCCGTTGCAGGCGCTGTTCGGTCTCGCGGACGGAGCTCAGGTACTCATCGATCTTCACCCGGTCCGACCCGCTGACCTTGTTGCGCAGATCGCCGGCTTGTTCGAGCACATCGTCCAGGATGCTGTTTTGCAGCGTCCCGGTCTGGCTGCCGAACAGGCTGTCAAACGCCAGCGACGGGTAGAGCTCGATCGGGATCGGCGAATCGGGGTTGCTCCACGAGATGTGTGAGGCGTAGACCATCGAATACTGGCTCTCGTGAAAGCCGCTGACCGGCTGCTCGCAACCCACGACCAAGCTCGGCAGCGCCACATCGTCTTCAAAGTGCTTGGCGAGCTTCTGGTCCATGCTGACGGCGCCGTGGATCACGCGGCCGCGCTGCAGTGACGCACCGGAAAGAATGTTGCCGGTGCATTTGGCGTGACCGCCCCCCGCATGCTGATTGAACAGCCCGTCGATGACGTTGAGCTTTTCCTTGTATGGCTCCAGCGCCTGAAGACCCGGCCCCAATTCCATCGTCGCGCCCTGGCCCTTGGCCCACCATTGCGGCGGCGAGATGCCGTCACCGATGAACAGGCAGGCAAACCGCTGGGGCGTCCGGACGCGCGCCGGGGTGCTCTCACCCGCCAACAGATGCGACGATTCCAACCACGGCAGCGCGATGGAAGCCCCCAAGCCTTTC
>JAYTIB010000859.1:0-7928 GCA_043732205.1 Schlesneria sp.
TCGGATACAAAGTTCAGATCCAACTCTGACGGGGACTTCCACCCCGCTGATTCAATCCCCTTGGAAGCGCACTAGTCCCGTCGCTCCGCCGACGGGACGTCCGGGCGGCGGAGCGCCCGGACTACAGTAACATCGCTCAGTTCGACGCGCGTGTCGAACTGAGCGACGTCCCGCCGTGCCTGATACCGCTCATCCCACGTCAGACCGGGACGATGTCGAGCGACTCTTGTCCACACGTGACTGGCCCGGAGTTTGCTTGACGCTGCTTAACAAAGTCAGCGTGCCGTCGTATCGTGTCCGCTGATGGTTGATTCCTCGGCCGGGTGATTCAGCCCGTCTCGTCTGTTCCCTCTTCTCAGCCAGGTGGATCATGTCTCGATCGACTTCTCGATTCTGGGTGTTGGCGTTGGTCACGGTTTCGGTGGCGTGGGGAAGTTCCTTGAACGCACAGACCGTCGGCCCCAAGCCTGAAGACCTCGCCAAGGCGCGCGGCAAGGCGATCAATTTTCTCAAGACGAGCCAGGCCGCTGAAGGGAATTGGACGTCGACCGAATCGCCAGGGATCTCCGGCTTGGTCACATACTCGATGCTGCTGAGCGGCGTCCCCGCGTCTGACCCGGTCATGGACAAGGCGCTCAAGCATCTGGCCTCGTTCGCCCAACCGGACGGCGGCATCTACTCGCCCAAGAGTCATCACGGCAACTACGAGACGTCGATCTGCCTGCTCGCTTTCCAACAGGCCAACAAGGATGGCAAGTACACCGCGATGATCGCCAAGGCCGACAAGTATCTTCGCAAGCTGCAATGGGACGACACCGAATCGACGGACGCGTCGGACCCCAAGTTCGGTGGCGCGGGATACGGTCGCACCGGTGACCGGCCGGACTTGTCGAACACGGTCTTCTTCCTCGACGCCCTGCAGGCCGCCGGCGCGAAGAAGGACGACCCGGCAGTCCAGAAGGCGCTTGTCTTCCTGTCCCGTTGCCAGAACCTGGAAACGGAAAACAACACGACCAAGTTCTCATCGCTGGTGAACGACGGCGGTTTCTATTACACGCCGGCCGCCGGTGGAAACTCGCAGGCGGGCAACACGGCCAACGGCGGGCTGCGGTCGTACGGCAGCATGACGTATGCGGGACTGAAGAGCATGATCTACGCGGGTCTCACCCCGGAAGACCCCCGCGTGAAGGCGGCCACCGAGTGGATCACCAAGTTCTACTCGGTCGAAGAGAACCCCGGCCTGGGACAGCAGGGCGTGCTGTACTACTACCAGATGTTCGCCAAGGCGCTGTCGACGATGGATCTCGACATGGTCAAGGACGCGCAGGGGAAGTTGCACGACTGGCGCAAGGAACTGGCCGAGCACCTGTTCACGCTGCAGCAGGAGAATGGTGCCTGGCTGAACAAGAACGACCGCTGGTACGAGGGGAATCCCGACTTGGCGACCGCGTATGTTCTGATCGCGCTGAAGCACTGCGAGCCGAAGGCGGCCAAGGCCGGCAAGTAACGGGCTGTGCATCTCCTTTGCATCCGAGTGTTCACCGGGACTTCCTCGGTGTTCATCTTTCTGCCTCTCTCTTTCTGTCTCCTTCGTCCTGTGCAGGCGCAGTGAGGAGACAGAAAGAGAGAGGCAGAAAGATCATTGAGTCGCGGCGGTTCTTGGGTCAGCAGCGGGAATCGCCATACAAGCACGACGCGCAAGCGAGTGAGTTATCAGACACACTCGCTTGCGCGTCGTGCTTGTAGGGGGACAAACGTTCCTCTGCCGCTCGCCTTACTCCTTCAGACTCGACAACGACCCGTTCATTCGATTTCACCCAGAATCGAGATGCAGTCTCCGTGAGACTGTCGGATTACTTCTCGACGACCGGAACGTCGTAGATGCCGACGGACTCGTCGGACCGCGCTGAGGCGATGATTGTTCCCTCGCGATTGATCGCGAACACGGCGTGCTGCTGAGGCCGTGCGGTTCCCCGATAGGACCAGGTGTTCCGGGTCTGCGTGAGGGGCGTGCCATCGGTCGTCCACAGCGTCGTGCGTCCCAGTGAGTCGACCGAAGCGATGCGCTGTCCGTCACGGGCATAGGCCGCCGCCATGAAGTCGATGTTCAAGTCTCGGATCGTCCGCACGCACGCTTGGTCCGACACGTTCCACACGCGCAGCGACTTGTCCGTGCTGGTCGAGACCAACGATTGCCCATCCGGCGAAAACGAGACCGACATGACCGGTGCCGTGTGACCCGACAGCGATCCGATCCGCGCGGCCGTTTCGACATTCCACAACTCGATCGATGGCGCATAGGTTCCAGCGGCCAACGTGCGTCCATCGGGACTGAAGGCCACCGATCGAACCGCTCCGCCGGCCGTCATCGTGGCCAGCTCTCGATCGGTGGTCACATCCCAGACCTTGATGGTGCCGTCGATGCTTGCCGTGACGAGCGTCTTGCCGTATGGATGAAAGGCCAGCGACGGGACCGAGCGATTGTGGCCGGAGAGCACTCGATGTTCGCGCGTGGTCAGGTTCCACAACCGGACGCTGCCATCGACTGATCCCGCGGCCAGCATGGGTGACGAGGGATGAAAGGCCACGGACTCGACCAGCGGCATCTGTCCCGAGAGAACGATCGGATTCTCGGGGGACTTCATTTCCCACAATTCGATGAAGTTCCCGCGTGCGGCGGCCAGCCAACTCCCATCGGCGTTGAAGGCCAGACTGCGCAAGTCGCCCGCACGCCGATGGATGGTCGACGCCTGTCCGGTCTCCAAGTCCAGCACCACCGGACCCTGCAGGTCTGTCGTGGCGACCCGTTTGCCGTCGCTGCTGAATTTCAGCGGCCCCCGGTCGAGCCACGACTTGACGGGGCAACCGGCGAGTACCCGCCCGGCCGGATGCTCGCGCACCGTAAGGGATTTCTCCGTCAAGACAGCCGCCACCTTTCCGTCCGTGGTGAAGGTCATCGCGCGCAGAAATCGGTCTGAGGTGACGTCCGGGTTGGCCAGTCCGATCCGAATGATCTTCCCGTCTGGAGCGATGGCGATCCTCCAGGGAGCCGGCTCGGGAAACGTCACCGTCGGTCGGCGTTGACCCGCTGGCAATTCCCAAGTTTCGGCTCTGCGTGCAGGGAGGCCGTTGAAGAGAATCGTGAGTGAATTGCCGTCGTGCGCAAAGGCCGCATCAAGAATACCGCCAGGCGTGAACCCCGGATCGCTGAGCTCGAACGTCCCCAGTTTTGATTCCGACCGCAAATCATAGACGTTGACGGAAGCTCCGAGTCCATGCGGAGGAATTCCCGCTAACAACCAGCGGCCGTCCGGACTGATTCGGATTGGAGAAACACACTGACCAAACACGTGGGACTCTCCGGTCGCCAAGTTCCATGACAGGAGATCGTGCGAGCCCTTCTTGGACAGGCAGATCATCTCTGTTCCGTCCGGGCTGAACCCGATCGGGGAGAAGTTGGCCGTTGGCGCGAAGACGAAGTGTGCCCTGGGCGGCGGGCCAACCTCCCACAGCACCGCCCGGTCCGCCCTTCCATCGTGCGTCAACAGCAACTTCCCGTCCGGACTGAACGCGACTTCGGACGGCGGGCTTTCGTGACCCAACAACAGCGAGTGGCGGGGGTGCCAGTTGGGCTCGCCCGCCAATACTGCGGATGCGCAAACCAGCCAGCCACACGCGAGCAGTGCCGCAATGTTCGAAGTTGTTCGCGTCATCAGTTATCGCCCTTTGCTCAGTCAGTCCAACGGAATCACCAGCAGTTGATCACGGAGTCGGCAGCGAACTTCGGGAATGATCTCACCCCGTTGATACGCGGCCAGATTGGATCGATCGCCGATGTCAGCCGGTTGTCTTTCCCACCGTCGGGTTTCCCAGCGGACTGCCGCATCGAAGTCACCGAGATCGGCGCAGATGGCGGACAGCAATTCACAATGGGGATGACGTTGAATCTCAACAATCTCCAACCCTTCGGCGATCTTGCGGGCCTTGGCCAGATCGCGGACGGATTCATCCGGTGAGACGTGGTAGAGCATCGCCAGCCGGTAGCGGACCCTTTGCGATGATGGCGACGAATCCAGTCGGAGCGCCTCTTCCATGTCCGCCGCACAGCGCGCGTCGTCGTTCAAGTTGGCGTGCAGCAGACCGCGGCGAAAATACGCCTGCGGAAAGTCCGGCTTCAGACGAATGGCGGTGTCGAAGTCGGCCAGGGCCAGCTTGAGGTCACGAGATCCCGGCTGACAACGAAACCGGGCTCGCTGGTAGTGCGCGACGGCGTCCCGCGGATCACGCAGGATTGCTTCGTCGAAAACAGCCAGTTGCCGCACCCGCTCGCGGTGCTTCGAATCGCGCTGTCGCCGGTAGTACTCCTGCGCTTCGGCTTCACTCTTGAAGCCCGCATTCTTGTAAGCCCACCCGTTCGTCGACATGCCGAACAGCAGGGCAACCGTCATCAGAACCCGCCAAACCCGCGTGGCCATCGGAGTGACTCCAGAATAATGGGGACCGGTGATGAACCCTCGTCATGGAACTCGACAACGGATGCAACAGGCCGCCACAAGAACGTCTGGAATCTTGGTCGGGTAGACAAACAAGAAAGCCCGGCGGGAGACTTGCGCTCCCGCCGGGCCGTGATGCAGACCGGGCGTCCATTGTCAGACACCCGTTGGGATTCTCGAATGCCGTCACCAGTCAACCGATCGGGAACCGGCCTTCCAGCGACAGGCGGTCGAGGAACTTGCGGGCTTCCATGTATTCCTGAGTCACGATTTCGCGGATGTGTTGGCGGAGCTCGTCCTGCAGCGCGCGCACCTTCTTGTAGATCGTGTCGGACAATTCCGAGGTCGTTCCGGTGTGCGCCCGTGACGTGAACAGCGCCTCGATTTCCTGGCGCTGAACGGCGAGCTGATCACGCTCAAAAAGTAGCAGGCCGAGGTTGCGAATGATCCGACGTCTACCTGCTGAATCGATCATCGACTGGCGCGCAGTTGGACCGGTTGCAGACCACGGACCATGATCGTGTCGGCTCCCCATTCCTTCTTGAAGCTGCGATCACCGATGATCCCCATCGACTGATTCACCGAGCGTCGCAGGTCGACGCCCGCTGACGGGATCAGATACGCGAGCAACTTTCCGCCGGGGGCGACCAGCGCATACTGCGGACCGCCGGGGAACGTTTGAGCCATCGCCACCACCATCCCCGCGCCCGCAAATTGGGGAGCGTTCGCGGGGTTGACCGGCCGTGGAACATCTCCCGCCGCGACGTTGCCCGTTGAGGCGATTGCGTCGCCACCGGCCGGTTGCGGATTCGGTTGTGGTCTTGGTTGCGGTGTTGGCAGCGCGTTCGTGGGATTGCCTCCCTGTACACGCAGTTCGGCCTCACGCTGTTGCTGCGCGAGCAGTGCGTCGCGCTGCTTGGCTTCCTCGCTGATCTTCAGGAATCGGAGATACTCGCGGTGCGTCTTTTCGTAGCGCGACACCGCATCGAGTCGCAGCGCGATGGTCTTGCTTTGCGCTGGCAGGCTGGCTTCGTTGTCCAGTTGGGAATACTGCCGCTCGATCTCCTTCAGGTTCCAAGTTGAGGGTTCCTGTTTGATCATTTCCCGGAACTGCGCGTCGACCGTGTCGAGCCGGTCCAGGAAACCGTTGGCTTCCGCATTGCCGCCTGTCGGAGGCCCGATCGTCGCGCGGGGCTTCTGAGTTCGTGGTGTCGAGTTGCCCGGACCGGTGACGGAATCGCCGGTGGAAATCGGATGAGCGAACGCGTCCGGGTCGAGTTCAATCTGATCCGCCACGGGGCCGGGCTTCTTGCGCGGAGCGGGTTCTCCTGGGAACGGTTCGGACTGAATCGCGTCGGCGGCGACGATCGATTTGCGCTGGATCCAACGCCACTCGCGCCGGACGGGGCTGATCTTGTACATCAGCTTCGGACCGTCCTCGAATGGAAACGTTTTCTCACCGAGGATCTGAACGGCGTCACCCTTGGAGAGGTTTCCCTGGATCGTCGTGAACTCATCCGCGCTCAGCGAACTGCCGACGTGAACGACCACGTTGTTGGCCTTCAACACTCCGCCCGCGTCGCCGGACCGTTGCACATGGTCCGCCTTGATCCAACTGAAGCTGTTCGGCGGTGGCAGGATCATGCACCAGCCACCCGGATCGTGCCGGTGGACGGTGACCTTCTCCCCCTTGCGGAGTTTGTCCGTCGGATAAAAGCTGGGACCGGGGCCGCTGCGCACGTATTCCCCGTCGGTTTCCACAATCGCCTGATACGGAAACTTGCGATCTTGAGCCTGCACGGCGACGTGGCCGCAGACGACGATTACCAAGACAGCGCACAACAGGGAACGCATCGGTGGCCTCCTTGCCAAACCCGGATCCAAACCAGACGAGCCTGATACGTGGCCAGCGGATTCGTTCGGCCGAGACACGTCGGTTGAACTCGACCCTCAAAGGCAACGCCGGGAAATGGGAGCCGGGTTCTAGTACACCGGCAGATTCTGCTCAAGATCGGTTTGAAGCCGGTCCAGGTGTTCTGATCCGCGCCGTCTGAATCATCCGAGGTTTTCTCGCTGTAACCATGAATCCACAGCATCGCCGAGCGACGAAAAAGCTCCGGTGAATCGCAGGGCCGCCGAGTCGAAGTCGAAGGCGACCGACGCTCCGTACCCGGTGCGAACGAGTGCCGATTGGCATCCGGCATTCGCGCCGGCTTCTAGGTCGCCCAGCCGGTCGCCAACCATCAGTGACCGAGCGAGGTCGATCTTCAAGGCCGCGGCGGATCTGGTCAACATACCCGGCTTCGGTTTGCGGCAGTCACAGTCGATGCGGTACTCGCCCAGTCCTTCCGTGGGATGATGCGGACAGTACTCGTACCGGTCGATCTTCGCGCCGAACTCCGCCAGAAGTTCATCGAGTCTCGTGTGGACATCGGCGATGCGGCCCTCGGGAAAGTAGCCCCGGGCGATGCCCGCCTGGTTGGTCACGACGGCGACCGCGATCCCGAGCGAATTCAACCGGGCGATCGTTTCGCCGGCCGACGGCAGGAGCGCCACGTCTTCCGGGCGCGACAGAAAGTGCTTTTCCTCGATCACCGTACCATCCCGGTCGAGGAAGACGCCCGGTCGCTGAGAGTCGGAAACAAGGACATGACTCGTCATGCCACGACGTTCCGCAAGTCGCCGCGCGGATCGAAAGCCATGTCGGTCGGTTCGGACAATTGTTCGAGGTCGGTCCGTTCCGAGAACTGCGGCAGGTAGGCTTCGCTGACCAGCACTTCAGCCAGATGCAAAGTGTCGGGGATTTGAATCACCTTGGAGTGCGGCGGCTCGACGAGGCCGCAGGTGTGCAGCGCGTTGGAGATGACCTCGCGGTCGGTGTCGAAGGCGATCGGAATCATGGCGGCGGTCGGATGCAGCCCGGTGATGCAGTTGATCGCGGTGATCCTGCGGTCGATGGCGTCGGCCGTCCGCTGGTTCGTGAATTCCGCCAGGCCGATCCCGGTCGCGTTGCCGTGCGTTTCTTCGGTCAGGCCGCGGACGAAGATTCGTTTGCAGCGGACACTGTCGCGCTCGGTCGCCGCGTGATCGTTGTACTTCCGGCCGATGACGTTCGTGTCCATCCCCGTGCCGCTCATGTTCTTGCCGATGCGGTCGATGATCAGCAGGTCGGCGGAAGCGAACGGCAGTCGCGGCAGCCACTGAGTGGCCAGTTTGAGCAGCGCCTTCTCCCGCTCGAAGAACTGCGTGGGCGGGACGGCTTCGATGAGAGCCGTTTCGTCGTAGGCGTTCTCGACGATGGCAAGGCCCCCCGCGACACGGCACTTCTGAATCACCGACGAGGCCACCGCCGTGATGATCTCCATGAAGCTGTAGTCGGCGATCGCGCGATGGTAAATCTTCGCTCCCGCGTGCTTGCCGAGGCCGATCAGCATC
>JAYTIB010000860.1:0-7913 GCA_043732205.1 Schlesneria sp.
GACGAGCAAGCGATGCACGCGGCCGTACAACACCTGGTCGGGACGCACGACTTTCGCTGCTTCGAATCGCAATGGCCCAACCGTTCCACCAGCATCCGGACGGTGTTTCATGCCAGCGTCACACGCACCGCAGGGTGGGACGTCTGGGGGGCGGACGGACTGCGAACCGAGATGACAGACGTGCGAGGCGCGACGAACCCGGACTCAGGCGCGCCAGCCATCTCGTCACTCGCCACTCGCCACTCGTCACTCTCCCCTCCCGCCGACTTTCTCTGCTTCGACATCGAAGCCGACGGCTTCCTGTACAACATGGTCCGCGCGATCGCGGGCACGCTGATCCACGTCGGCCGGGGACGGTGGTCGCCGAAGGACATGCGGCGAATCCTGGAAACCGGCGATCGAACCCACGCGGGAGAAACCGCACCGCCGCAGGGCTTGTATCTGATGCAGGTCGCGTATGACGACGTGCGGGACGTTTAGCCGCAACGCCAACGGCGTGCGTGCGGATGCGGGCGAACCGTTGATCGCTCCCACGCCGTTGGCGTAGGGGCTAAACGTGGAGACGCTTCATTCCAGGTCGCGCGGCGCATCAACACAACGCATCTATGAACTCACTCACCGCCAACTCACAACACCTTGTCGATCGTCTCGCGCAGCACGCCGCCGGACTTTTGCAGGGCCATTTTTTCCTTGGGCCACAGATCGACTTCGATCACTCCTAACACGCCCTTGCGGCCGACGACCGTCGGGACCGAGATTGCGACGTCACGCAGGCCGTACGCTCCCGATTGCAGTGAGCTGACCGGCAGGATGCGTCGCTGATCCAGCGCGATCGCATGCACGACATCGGCGATCGACACGCCGACGGCGAAACCGGCGCCACCCTTCTTCTTGATCACTTCGGCACCGCTGCCGCGGGTCTTCTTTTCGATGTCGGCGATGAGTTGCGAGTTCACGCCGGGATACTTTTCGAGCGGCATGCCGGCAATCTGGGCGGCCGACCAGATCGGCACCATGCTGTCGCCGTGCTCACCATAGATCGTGACGTCGACCTGCGTGGGCGGAACGTCCAACCGCTGGGCCAGCAGGCTGCGCAGCCGCGTCGTGTCGAGCACCGTCCCCAGTCCGATCACCTGCGACGCGGGCAGTCCAAGTTCCTTGATCGCCAGATACGTGAGGACATCGACCGGGTTCGAGACGACGAACACGAGGGCATCCTTGCGGAGTCCGCCCGCCTTGAGGTCGGCCAGGATGCCGCGGAACAAGGTGACGTTGCGTCCGATCAGATCGAGACGGCTTTCTTCCGGTTTGCGACGGAGTCCGGCGGTGATGACGATGCAGTCACTGTCGCCGACCGACTTCATGTCTCCAAACGTGATCGTCTGATCGGCCAGGATGCTGGCCCCGTGCAACAGGTCCAACGCCTGTCCCTCGCACAATTCGAGGTTCACATCCACGAGGTGAATGTGACGCACGATCTTGCCGGCCTGCAAGGCAAACCCGGCACACGAACCGACCAAACCGCCACCGCCGATGATGCTGACTTTCATGACTGCCAACTCTTTCTGCTTGTCGCTCTCTTGTCCCCTCTCCACCGTCTTCGGGGGAGAGGGTTAGGGTGAGGGGGCTTTTCTTTTTCATCGATTGGTGGGCCGCGAAGAGTTGGCCCACCCTACTGAAGAGTTTTCACTTGCTCATCGCCGCGACGACCTGTTCCGTGATCAGCTTGACGAGTGTTTCCAGATCGGGTTCCGGCTTGGACTCGGTCTTCACCGCGCCCCCTGCTTTCTGGCGTTCGAGATACCCCGCGTAGACCGGAGGTGGTTCGAAGGCTTTCGGTTCCGGCTTGTTTTCCTTGTAGCCGTCGCGGAAGGCGCTGTTGCTGCACAGGTCGCAGTCCTCGACATGGAACCGCGGATCGTCGAAGCCCAGCTTCTTCTTCAGGTCGAGCAGTTCGACCGACTCCCGCTCGTTCAGGTAACTCACCCGGCCCAGTTGCTTCGAGAGCAGCAGGATGCGGCAGTAGGCGTCGAGGATCTCGGTCTTCCAGTACGCCTCTTCGATCGTCTTGCCGAATGTGACCGTGCCGTGGTTCGTGAGGATGATCGTGTTGGTTCCGTTCGCGAGGAACGGCACGACCGTGTTGGCGAAGGCGTGGCCGCCGGGAGTCTCATAGGGCGCGATCGGCACTTCGCCCATGAAGACTTCGATCTCGGGGAGGATGCATTGCGGAATCGGCTCGCGAGCGACCGCGAACGCCGTGGCATGCGGCGGATGGCAGTGGACGACCGCCTTCACGTCGGGCCGGTGCTTCATGATCGCCAGGTGCAGCAGCACTTCGCTGGTCCGCTTCCGCTTGCCGGCGATCTGAACTCCCTCCATGTCGACCGCACAGATGTCGTCCGGCGTCATGAACCCCTTGCAGATCATCGTCGGCGAACAGAGGACTTCGTTCTCGCCGACGCGGATCGAGATGTTGCCGTCATTCGCGGCGGCAAACCCCTTGTTGTAGACGCGCCGTCCGATCTCACAGATGTCTTCTTTGAGCTTCCGGTCGTTGATCCCGGTGTTCCATTGGCTGGCCATTTGAGTAGCTCCTAGCTGTTAGCTTTTAGCGGTTAGAAAATCCGAAGTGGCTGGGTGGCATTGGCTGCGTGGTCGGCCGGTCTCTCTCTGGCCAACCGCTAACAGCTCATCGCTTCCCAGCTACTCCACTTCAATCGTGTCCAAAATGCAGGCGTTGTACGCGTCCAGCGGCTTGTGGTTGGGAGCGAACGGATTGGCCGCTTCGCCTCCTTCGCTGAAGCCGATCTTTGAACCGGGCGACGCGCCGAGTTCGTCGTACACGACGAGAGACTCCTCTCGCCCTTTGTCGTCTCCCTGGAGTCCGGCGATGGTCAGCGGCACAACGACGAGCCACGTGCCACCCGCGACCATCGCGTTGCACTTGGACAGCGTCACCTTGCCGATCACTTCGCCGACTCGCATGTGTGGATAGTGGATGGTGGTCAGTGGGTAGTGGATAGCAAGAAAAGCGGTCTTCTCCTTCTTGCCATCCACTATCCACCATCCACTACCCACTCTTTCTTAGTTCCATCCCGCTGGTGCTTGCGGTTTCTTCGCCGCACAGTCCCGCAGCAGGTTTCTCAACTCGATGAACGTTCGACCATTCGGGTTGATGCAGACCACGTTCATCCCGAGGTGCTGCATCGTCAGTTCCAGTTGCTTCCGATCCGAGATCACTGCCGCACGAACCCGATCATTCCGGTTGGCACGGCACGCGATGATCTCGGCATATTCGCTGAGGATCGCCACGCCGTCATGTTCCGCCTTGCTGATCGATCCGATCGCGAGCGTCGCCGCCTCCGCCGCTTGCCCGACGAGTTCGATCTTCCAACCTTCGGGCTGCCGCTTCAGTCCGTCATGCAGAGCCTGCACCATCGGCGTGACCGTCTGCACGATCAATTGCCACCGCGCCGCTCCCTTTGTCGCGCCGCTTCCATCGCCAGCCAGCTTGTCGATCCGGCTCCAATCGATCCGCTTCGTGCGCAGCCAGTCGCGTGCCGACGGCGTCAGGATTGAACTGCGTCCAATCTTCAAGGGCTGCCCAATTCGAGCCGTTTCTTCCAGCAGACTCGCGGTAATCACCGAGGCCGTCAGCTCGATGGCCGCAGGCTTCTCGACTGTCATGACCTTTGGTGCGGACTTTGGTGACTCAGCCACAGGACGCACCGAACCGGGCTGAAGCTGAGCCAGCACGTTCGACACGATCTGTTCGATGAGAGCCTGATCCACAGTTTGATCCAGTGACGAGCGGTGAGTGCTGAGTGACGAGTGCCAGAGAAGTCCTTCACTTCCGGCACTCGTCACTCGACACTCAGCACTCGACCAATTCAGTCCACAATCCCCAGCACATGCCACCGGGCCGGAGTGTTGTCCGACCCCACCATCTCCCGCGCGGTCTTGCCATCCGATGAGATGATGACCGTGTCTCCCTTGCCGCCCCCCTGATTGTCGATCACCAACTGAGGCGACCCGTCCGGCCCCCCCTGCGGGTCGAGCGGCTGCACCAACAGCATCCGCCACCCAACGAGAGTCGGATGCTTCACTGTCGAGGTCGCCCGGCCGATGACTTTCGCGAACTGCATGACTTCACCCGAAATCAATCAAGAGGTTGAACCACGAATCTCACGAATCTGAAGAGGGAATAAAAGCACTGTTGCTCGTCACGTGATCGTCTCTTCCAACCATCGCATCTCGTCGGAAAGGCGGACGGGCAGGAATGCCCATCCTACATTCCTCGTCTCTTTCGTCTTCTCTTCAGATTCGTGTTATTCGTGAGATTCGTGGTTCCGACTCCTCGACTTCAAATCACACGGAGATCGTCCACCAACACGCAGCGTCTTTGCCGAGTGAACGTCATCGGGTTTGTGACGCCCTCGCCCGTTGGCGTCGCGATGCTGAAGCTGAGGTAGCCTTCACCGCCGAGTCCGAGTCCTGCCATCGACGGGCCGTTCTTGACGAACAGCGTCGTGTCCATGTCGCGGCCCATGCGGGTCATGTGGCGGACGTTGCGGCTGTGGATGAGGCTCGTGTGACGGAAGCCGTGCTCGAATTCAAGAGCCAGTTCCACACCGTGGGCGAAGTTCTTGCAGCGCACGAACGGCACGAACGGCATCATCTGTTCTTCGGGAACGAACGGGTTCGACGTGTCGGTCTCACCGAACAGCAGTTGCGTTCCGGCGGGGACGCGGAGACCGATCAACTCGGCCAGCTTCGAGGCGTCGAGACCGACCAGTTCGCGGTTGAGGTGATAGTGATCGCCCGGCTTCGTCGGCGGAGTGAACGCCAGTTTCGTGAGGGCGTCGATCTCGCGGTCATTCAGGCGGTAGGCCCCGTGACGCGGCAGCGTGTCCATGAGTTGATCGAAGATCGCTTCGACCGCGAAGACTTCCTTCTCGCCAATGCAGAGGAGGTTGTTGTCGTAGGCCGCCCCCTTCACGAGCGAGGACGCGGTGTTTTCAAGACACGCGGTTTCATCCACAACCACGGGTGGGTTGCCCGGTCCGGCGACGATGGCCTTCTTGCGGCTCTCCATCGCCGCGCGGGCGACCGCCGGTCCACCCGTCACGCACAACAGTTTGACTCCGCGATGTGAGAAGATTTCGGCGGCAGTCTCCAGCGTTGGCTTCTCGATGATCGTGATCAGATTTTCGAGGCCGGTCGCCTTGTAGATCGCCTTGTTGAAGCGGCGGACCCCTTCGCAGGCGATGCGGGCACCGCCCGGATGCGGGTTCACGACGAGCGTGTTTCCACCCGCGACCATGTTGATCACGTTGCCCGCCAGCGTCGGCAGCGAATGCGTGACGGGAGTGATCGCGCCGATGACGCCGAACGGCGCGTACTCGGTGATGCTCAGCCCGTGATCACCAGAGACAGCGTCGGTTCGCATGAACTCAACGCCAGGGACGAGCTTGATGATCTTGAGCTTCTCGATCTTGTGATCGAGCCGCCCGATCTTCGTCTCTTGGAATTCGAGCGTACCGAGTTCCTCAGCCTGCTCATCGCAGATCTGGCGAACGCACTCGATCGCCTTCGCCCGCGAGGCGAGCGGCGAGTCGCTCAGCTTCTTGAACCCGTCGTTCGCGGCGGCGATGGCCTGGTCGGCCGATTGGAACACGCCCCAATCGCCGTCCCGCTGCGGAGCGGCCCCCGATTTCGGAGCCTTGCCCAATTGGGCGAGCACTTCTTGAACAACCTGACGAATGGCTTCGGCACTGGCTTGCATGATGTCGGGTCTCGGTAATCAGGATCGTGTCGAAAATTGAAAATGTGTTTGGGCCGGAAATGATGATCGGCCCCGCAGCCCGCTGTTCGTCGGATCCGGCGGACGTTGGTTCGGAGGATTCATTGGCCATCGCCCTGCGCGTCCTTGGCACTGAAGATGGACTTCGCACCAAGATGCACGGAATCAACGATGCCGATGATGGCGCAGTCGACCGGCAGCGGCTTGGTCTGCGGCGTGAAGCGGGCACTCGACCCCTGCACGATCAGCACGACTTCGCCCTCACCCGCTCCGACGGTATCGACGCAGATGAACGTCCGACCCGTCGAAACGAGACCCGACTGGTCCTTCTCGTTGACTCGCAGCGGTTCCACCACGAGCAGCTTCTGGCCGACCATCGCATCGACCTTCTGGGTCGAAACCACACTGCCTGTCACACGAGCGAGGAACATAATTAGGGGCCAAGGGGCTAGGGCTGAGGGGCAAGGGACGGAGAAGAGGCGAACCTTCAAGCTCCACGACTACTTCGCAGACCGCTCAGCACACGGGCCAAACGATCTGATTTCTCGTACAACAGTTTATGGTCATCGGCTTTCACCATTTCTTGCCGGAACGCGATTGTGAGATGCGAGACAGTTTCCATTAGCGATCCGTATGCGATTTCGAGGAACCTGCAAAAGTCCTTGTCAGTCGAGCGGCCAGACCCTTCCGCGATATTCGCCGCAATGGAAACAGCGGCCCGCCTCAACTGATTTGTCAGTCCGAATCTTTCCTCGGACGGAAAGGTCCGAGTCACGCGATAAACGTCGTCCGAGAATTCGATGGCCAATTGCCATGCGTCCAGCTTCTCGAACCGAAACATGATGTCGCCTCTTCTCCGTCCCTCGCCCCTCAGCCCTCAGCCCTCAGCCCTCAGCGCTTCTGCCGTTTGACGTGCGACGACAATCTCTTCATTCGTCGGGATGACCCAAACTTGAACTCGACTATTGGGCGACGAAATCAATCGCTCATTCTGCAGCAACGGAACGGCCGGCTTTACTGTATTTGCCTGTCCCTCGCCCCTCAGCCCTTGCCCCTCAGCCAACTCAATCCCCGCCCATTCCATGTTCTGGCAGACGTTGGCTCGAATCTGCGGACCGTTCTCCCCGATGCCGCCGCTGAAGACGATCGCGTCGGCTCCACCGAGTACCGTGAGGTATGAACCGAGGTACTGACGAATCGACGCGACGAAGACATCGAGCGCGAGTTGTGCTCGTGCGTTCCCCTTCGCGGCGGCCTCTTCGACATCGCGGCAATCCTGGCTGACGCCGCTCAGGCCGAGCAGCCCCGCCTTGCTCGAAAGGTCTTCCAAAATCTGAACCAGCGTCTTGCCGGTCTTTCGCAACAGGATCGGCAACGCGAACGGATCGAAGTCGCCGACGCGGTTGTTCTGCAACAAGCCGGTCTGCGGACTCATCCCCATGCTCGTCGCCTGTGACTTGCCACCGCGGGCCGCACAGAGGGAATTGCTCCCGCCGAGATGGCACGTGATGACCTTCAAATCGCTGCGTCCCAGCAACTGCGCCATCCGTGTGTTGAGGTATCGATGGCTCGCGCCGTGGAAGCCCCAACGTTTGACTTCGTACTGCTCGGCCCATTCGAGTGGAATCGAGTAGAGCTTGTTCTCGGGCGGGATCGTGTCGTGGAAGGCCGTCTCCAAAGCCGCGACCAACGGTATCTGAGGGAACGCCTTCCGGAGTTGCCTCATCGCCTTCGCGTACATCGGATTGTGAGCCGGTGCGATGTCCGACAAGTCCTCCATCTTCGTCAGGAGTGCATCGTCCACGATGCGGACTCCGCTCAGGTTCCCTGCAAACACCGCCTTGAATCCGATGGCCGCGACCTCACTGACCGACGTCACACAGCCGTAGTCGGGATGCGTGAGCTGGTCCAAACAAATCTGCACGGCCGCCGCGTGATCCAGCACCTGTTGCGACGACTCTTCCTTTCGCCCGTTGATCTCGACGAAGCACGCACTCGTGGCCTGACCAATCCGGTCAATGCCGCCTCGCGCGAGCTGCGTCTCCGACGGGAGATCGAACAGCCGATACTTGAAACTCGTCGATCCAAGATTCGCCACCAGCACCTT
>JAYTIB010000861.1:0-7908 GCA_043732205.1 Schlesneria sp.
CCTCGGAGAAGCAGTGCGAGTGGCGAGTCAACTCTCCATTGGCACTGCTTGTCCCAAGGCGGCCAAGCAGTGGCACGCCGTTTCGTCATCACGGATCAAGCCGGGCCACCCCGCCCGCCGGTTGAGCGTCAGCAGAATCGCACAAGAAATCTTCGATCACCGAGTTGACTCACGACACCACATCTGGATAGCATCTCGCCGCATCTCGCCGCATCTCGCCACATCTCGCCGCATCTGTATGTTACCTGAGAGAGTGGATTCCCTGCGATTTTGGATATCGGCCATGAGGGTTGAGCAAGAGCCCGACATCGACGATCCGATCATTCCCGTCTTCGGCGGTGATTCGGAAAGTTGGGAGTCACACCGCCGACACACACGGCCCGCGCGGATACGTTCGACGGACGGCTTCACGTTGATCGAGTTGTTGGTCTCACTGGCGGTGATCAGTGTCCTCATGGCACTACTGCTGCCAGCGGTTCAGGCGGCGCGGGAGGCGAGTCGGCGGATCGGTTGTACGAGCAACCTCAAGCAGATCGGGTTGGCGTTGCACAACTATCACAGCGCGCACGGCGTGATGCCGTTTGGGTGCGGGCCGGACCACGATGGCTCGGTGGCGTCGATGGGGAATCTCGACGACCGGCGATACTCGGCGCAGTCGCAGTTGCTGCCGTACCTCGATCAGACCACGTTGTACGGTCAGATCGACTTCGGTCTCGCGCCGTTTCATCCGTACTTCAACGCGGCCACGGGGAACGCGGCGGTTTACGCCGCGCCGGTCAGTTCGGTGGTGAACGGGCGGGCCGCGACAACTCGCGTGGCAGTCTTCCTGTGTCCGTCGGACCTCGACCGGCAGCGGGCACCGTGGGGACAGAATGCCTATCGCGCGTGTGCGGGGAGCGGTTGGTCGGGGCGACTCGGCAACGGGATGTTCGGGCAGGTGAGCAGCGTTCGTTTGGGTGCCGTCACGGATGGAACCTCACAGACGGCGATGTTCTCGGAGCGGGCCACCGGCTCGTGGAACGAGACCGTTCCCGATCCGCTGGCCGATCTGGTGGACCTGGCAGGGGTGTGGAACGAGGCCACGTTCCGTCAGGCGTGTGCGGGGATCGCGCACTCTCAGGCGGCGGGCTATCCGCACAATTGGGATGGCGGTCAAACTTGGCTCGAGGGGAACATGAACTGGACCCGCTACAACCACCTGCTCGGCCCCAATCACGTGGCGTGCAAGAACGGCCTGACGTGGGACGGCGTGTCGATGTCGGCTTCGAGCCGACATCGGGGTGGGGTGAACGTTCTCTTGGCAGACGGCGCGGTGCGCTTCGCAAGCGAGAACATCGACGGTGCGGTGTGGGCAGCAACCGGCTCGATCTCTTCTGGCGAGGTGGTTGGAGAGTGGTGACGGCGTATTCAGTTCGCAGAGGGACATCATGGGACAGCTGTTCGATACAACTGCATCAGAAACAGTTTCGTCATCGACCGTGACAGACCGTCACAGCGAAAGGCGATGGATAATCTCCATGCTGGCCACAGCATTCTGCTTGTTGCTAGCCATCCTCGTCGCAGATGTATGCCGACTCAATTCGCTGAAATCTGCTGTGGCTCATCTGAGAGGTCGCGTGGCGATGATTGAACAGATCGAATCGATTAATAAGGATGATAACGGAGTACTCAAAACAACGGCAACGGTGCATGTCCGCAATCTCAGTCTGAGTGATTTGCCGATTCGTGGAGCCCGGACGGACTGCGCCTGTACTGTCGTCGATGGCGTGCCAACAACAATCGCGGGTGGTTGCGTCAACAAGTTGACTGTCCGCGTCTCAAGCCAGCGCGGGCAAGTGGTTCGTCAGGACATTGTTTTGTTTTTCGACGGCGGGGATGACATTCTTGAATTCAGCGTTGATGTTGATCGAGCGCAATGATGAAAGCCGGAGGAGAACTGTGATATGGCGGTTCGTTGCCGTCATTTTTTGTGGTGGGTGCGTTGTCCGGTTGGCGACTCCACCCAGAATTGCCAATGGAGCTATGAAATGTACCGACGAGCAACCTTGTCTTCGACACTCCATGCGGTGTCAACTGTGATTGGAATCACATCATTCGCATCGCTGTTAGTCGGCGTCATGGTCGGCGCAGCCGGACATGCGTATGCCGACGATAAGTCCTACGTGGCAGGCTCGTGTACCGACACAGTCAACACCTGTCCTGGGAATCAAGACGGAGCCGGAGCCTGTATTAGCCAAATGAATTGCAGTTCCGGCGGCATGTGCGCTTGCGAAACTATTCCCCAAGGTTGCCGGTGCGTTCTGTGAGATTAACTCTGGGGAAGTTGTGGTGGCGATAAATTCACACGACAGAACCGCACATCCCGTGTGGGTGGCCATCCGCTGTATCAAGCGGGATGATCCAAGACTCAAAGATAACTGTGATCCGGCGGTACGTTGCCGTCGGTGTTTTTGTGGTGGGTGAGGTGGGGTGAGGTGAGGTGGCCGTTGGTGATTTCACCCGAGAAAGGACAAGAAGAGATGAAGAATCGACGAGATACTTTGTTTTCGCAACTGCATGCAGTGTCACATGTGATTGGCAGCGTGTCATTCGCAGCGCTGTTGGTTGGCGTCGTGATCGGCACATCTGGGAATCTCTATGCCGACGACACCTACTTGGGAGGTTGTACCGACACCACGAGCACCTGCGCTCCGTTAGACGACGGTGCCGGAGGTTGCACTGCCACACCGGTGTGCAATGCGGGTGTACCCTGCGGTTGCAATCCGGGTGCTCGTGGCTGCAGGTGCATCAACTGACATCAATTCACCAAGGGGAACTTGCGGTGTCTTTCAGCTTACGCGACAGAACAGCACATCCCGTCCGTGGGAGCAATCCGGTATGGAGTCAAGTATGCGACGATTCGTGTTTAGTGTCGTTTTGATGACGTCCTTGCTGAGCTCTTCGAGCGTGGTTCAGGCTGGTAGCGCAGAGGCCGAGTTCACCGCGAGTTACCCCGTGGCGTCCGAACGACTTGAAGGCTTCTACAAGCGGCTCGCGATGCGCATCGTAACGGAGAATCAGTCTCCACAGGAAACGCGAACCCGGCGGACTGCGATCTATGAATCGAATGGCGACTGTGTGCGAGTTGTCCGGACGGATCATGACAAAGGTGATCGAGAGCTCGTGTGGGTGTTGGGAACATCTCTCTCGTTCCAATTGACTAAGCAACGAGATCAATCACAGTATTTCCTGGCGGATATTCGACGATCCATGCCGAAGGGATGGCAGGAAAATTTCTGGCACTCGGCACCTCTAACCCTTGCACCGTACGGATGTCTGGGGCTGCGAGTAATCGATTGGATGGCGGAACCGGGATTCTCGATTCACCAAATTTCCGAGGAGGGTAAGGGGGCGGAACGTGCCGTTCGAGTCGATTGGACCTGTGTCTTCAAAGATCCGGGCGAAACGATCAAACGAGAGGGATCGTTTTTCTTCTTGCCCGCACAAGCTTGGGTACTCCGCGAATTCTCGATCGGCTATGCCAACAGACCGGCGCGAATGCGTTGCTTGTTGGAATACGACACGAGACCAGGTCACGAGTTTCCGATCATCCGTCAATCGCGCACTTGGACAGATACACCAGACCGCCGTGAGTTTGTCGAAGTCGTGCGGGCCGAAGATGTACTGGTTCAATCCGCTGAAGCCGGTCGATTTCAACTCTCGTCGTTTGGCATTCCTGATCGGGTCTCGGGAAGAGCGTTCGACCGAAGCTGGGGTTGGTTGCTCGTGGGTACAGTTGGACTTGTCATCGCGGTGGTCTTGAAGCGTATGGCAACAAGGAGAAAACCGTGAATTTGAAATGCCGTAATCGCGTACGCCCCATTTTCTTCGGTTCGTGTTCTTTCGCACTGAGGGTGGCAATTGTGTTATCGGTGTGCGGCGCAGCGGTCGCTTCTGATAAAAAAAACGTCGAGTCATTGACGCTCGACTTCCGAACCTCACAGTTCGACAACGACAACTTGCGACTGTTTGGCTCGGGAACTTCTCAGTTCGTGAAACCGACGAAGGAGGGGTTGGCGATTTCCGCTCCGAAGGACAAGCAAGTGAAGGAACTCGGGTTCGGGCCGAAGTTCACGCTGCGGGGCGACTTTGAGATCACGGCCAGCTTTGAAATCATGAAACTCGACGATCCGGACGCGGGCTACGGAGTCGGACCGTCGCTCTACATCGCGACGAACTCGCCCGCCGAGGATGCCGCGACGGTGGCGAGGTTGAAGCGGATCAAAGAGGGTGACGTGTTCAGCACGCACTCGGCCACAAGCATTCCGCAATCGGAGGGGAAGCCGAAGCGCGAGCACAGCGTGAAGATGTTCGACACGACGGCGAAGGCCGGACGGCTGCGATTGGTTCGCAAGGGGAAGACGTTGCGGTATCTGGTGTCGGAGGCTGGACCCGAGGCCGAGTTTCGCGAACTCAAGCAACTGGAGTTCACCGACGCGGACGTGACGCTGGTGCGCGTGTCGCTCAACCGAAATGGAGCAGGCACTCCGGCCGAGATGCGTTGGCTGGACTTCGCCGTGACGGCCAAAACGCTTGTCGGCAGGAGCCAACCACCGGCGGCGGTTGATTCTCCCGTGTGGCCGTGGGTGGCTGTGGCGACAGGCTTGGTGCTGCTCGTCGCGGTGGTCTGGTTGTGGCGCAAGAGTAAGACCAGATGAGCCCGCGAGAAAATTGATTGCTCGCCGCCATCGACCTGACAAGCGGTCGGGTGGCCTACCGTAGTCCCGCCGCTCCGTCGGCGGGAGGTCCGGTCGGCGGAGCGACCGGACTACAGTAAGGGGCTTCCGATTGGCAACTTCTTGGTGTACACGACTGATACTCTTTGGAATCTGCGGCCTCGCGGGGTGGCTGCGGCTGGCGGGATTGGGTGGGAAAAGTCTGTGGATGGACGAGGCGCTGTCGTGGCGTCTGCAGAGCTTCCCGCTGTCGTTGATGGTCGCCCGGACGGGTGAGCCGACGACAGTTCATCCGCCGCTGTATTTCGGCCTGCTTCATTTCTGGACGGCGGCGTTTGGCGACGGTGAATTCGCGTTGCGATCGCTCTCCGCCACGGCGGGCATCCTCGCCGTCTTCGGTGTGTACCGGCTGGTTTCTGAGTTGTTCGCGCTGGCGGGCGACGAATCCGCGCGGGGCGAGTTCGCTGGTCTCTTGACGGCATTGCTGCTGGCGGTCTCCTCGTTCCAGATTCAACAGGCGCGGCAGGCACGCGGTTACAGTCTGGCGTTGTTGCTGTTTTGTGTGAGCAGCATTTGCCTGCTGCGCGCGATTCGTTTGCCCGAGCAAGCGGGGCGCTGGTGGATGGGGTACGCGCTATCGGCGCTGGCCTGCTGTTACACGCACAACCTCGCGTTGTTCACCGTCGCAGCCCAGGGACTGTTCACGCTGTTGCTGCCGTTCTGTGCGCGGAATGAGGGGCGACCCGGAGGGCCGGTGAAAGAGACCATCACTGGCGAGGCTCCGGAACAGGCGCGACGTTCGCGCCGGCTGAGTGTTGCCGCGTTGCTCGCGGTAGCCCTCGGATATTCGCCGTGGGTGCCGAAGTTGTGGGCACAGTCGGAGACCTTGCGAACGTCGTGGACCAAGGTCCGTACGGTGGGCGATCGCGCGCGCGAGGTGTTCACAGCGTTGTTGTCGACGACCGAACATCAACTTCCCGCATCGGACGCGGCTGCCTGGGGAGCTGTGGCTGTGGTGGCCGGAGCGTTGGCGTTCACGGCCGTGAGGCGGCGACGGATTGGACTGTTCGTCGTGCTGACGGGTTTGCTCCCGGTCCTGCTGGTCATCGGTTACTCGTGCTTCTCGATTCGGAACATCTTCCAAGCGCGTTATCTGGCGTTCGCACAACCGGCGTGGCTGATCGCGCTGGCGTGTGTCGCGGCGGCATTCCGTGATCACATCGAACGTCTGGCTGTCGCCGCACTGCTGGTGCTGTGGTCGGTTCAAGCGGTTCACAGTGTGGGCCAGTTCTCACCGCCCACGGAGCCTGCGGGAATGGCGTTGGTGCGCGACTTCATTCTGAACCACTGTGCGGCGGATGAGACTGTTGTCGCTCAAACGCCGTTTGAGTTCTTCAAATTGAGACACTTGCTCCGCAATGGCCCGGTCCCCCGGTTGGCGGCCCCGACTCGCGATCGCCGCGCACTGCGGGGGGCGGCACTGTTGCTCGACGAAGAACTGATGACTCCCGCAGACATTCTTCAGTCGTCTGCGGCCGGCTTGTGGCTGGTCACCAGTGAGTCGTATCAGGCGAGCTCGGAAATTGCGGTTCCATTACCAACGGAATGGCACCGGATTGAACAACGAGATTTCGAGCAAGAGTACTACTGGGAACGTCCCGTGCGAGTCACACACTTCCGTCGAAAGTAGGTCGGGTTGCGGATCATTTTTTTTCGACGGTGACTCAATGTCCGAAGAGTGTTTGAATGGGAGCCGCCATGGAAGCGGGCGAGATCAAGTTCACCGCCGTGACCCGCAGCACCCGGCTGTTCGCCGTCTCGCAGGCGTGGTTGCTGGTGGCGGGGCTTGCGTTGCAGGTGCTGGTGTCTCGTTCGCTCGGGGCGTCCGACTACGGTCGGTTTGTCGTGGTGCAGATGATCGGGTTGGCGCTGATGACGCTCGCGATGAGCGTGATTCCCAACGCACTGCGCCGGGTGGTCAGTCTGCATCCCTCGTCGCTGCGACACGCTTGGCGAATGGTGGGGAGCCGTCAGTTCCCGCTGTCGGTGGCGTTGGGCGGCGGGTTGTGGTTGGCATCGCCCGCGCTGGCCGAGGCGTTTCACGATGAGAGACTCTTGGGGGGACTGCGTTGGATGGCGCTGGATTTGGCAATCAAGGGGGGACTGCTCGAACCGGGTTGGCAACTGCTGAACGGAGCGCAGCGACATGGAACTCAATCGGCGCTGATGGCCGCTCACGGACTGTGGCGACTGGTGGGAGTCACGTCGGCGTTGGCGTTTCAGCCGACGCTGGACGGGGCGTTTCTCGGACTGTTGGCCAGCACGGCGGTGAGTTCGTTGTGCGTGCTGGTCTGTCTGGAGAGGGCGTGTCGTCGCATCGTTGTCGATGCGGGACACTCGCCGGACATTGCCCTGCGGCGCTGGATGCAGTTTGCGACGGTGGCCGATGTGCTCAACCAACTGCTGGCTTCGACCAGCCTCTGGTTGTTGAAAGGATTTTCAACGGACGAGGGATCGTTCGGTGCCTACGCCGCGTGCCACATGCTCGTTCAGCCAGTGCTGCCGTGCGGGTTGATCCTGTCTCGTTCGACCTTCGCGACGTTTGCTCGGGCCGTCGTAATCGATCGCGCACTGACGGTGCGGATGTTGCAACGCAGCACCGAATTGGCGGTTGTGCTGACGGCACTCGGCATCACCCTCGCGCAGTCGCGCGGATCGCCCATCGTCGCGTTCGTCTATGGAGCGGGTTTGTCCGAGTGCGGCCCCCTGCTGGGGATGATGTCGGCGGGGATGGCCGGTCTGGCTGTGATGTGGTTCTTCTGCGAAATGCTCGGGGCGGGGAATTGGTTGGGTGCGCGGATGGCTGCGGTGGTCGGCACGACATTGGTCGCACTGCCGCTCGCCGTGGTGTTGATTCGCGCGTGGGGTGCCGCCGGGGCGGGTATCGCCTCGATGTTGGTTGGCATTGTCGGCAGTGGGCTGGCGTGGCTCTTGTTGTCGCGACGGGTAGGTGACTTTTTCCCGTGGTCGGTCTGCGGTCGAGCCACTCTGAGCGGCTTGTTGGTTTGGAGTGTCGGACAGTTTGTGCTCACGACCTCTCCGGCGATGCCACTCGTGCTGGACCTGACGATGCTCGCCGGATGCTTCGCCGTCTCGATGCGGCTGACGGGCAACTTGGCTGGCAAGTTACTCC
>JAYTIB010000862.1:0-3006 GCA_043732205.1 Schlesneria sp.
GCACACCTCGAAGCCGACCTCGAATGTGGAAGAGATCAAGAAGGCGATCGACAACATCAAGGTCGATGAAACCGGCCTGGAGAACACCTGTGGCGCCATTGGTGCTGTGATCGGCAAATATGCACAGGGGGCCATCCGGCAGAAGCGCAAGCTGGTCCTGATCGTCGTCACGGATGAATCCGGCGATGACGGCGAGCACGTCGAGGAGGCGATTCATCGCTGTAAGTCGGTCGATGCACCGGTCTATGTTCTCGGACATTACTCGGTGTTCGGCTATCCCTATGCCCACGTGCGGTACGTCGACCCCAAGTACAAACTGACCCACTGGCTGCAGATCAACCGGGGCCCCGAGACTCCCTTCCCCGAATGTTTGCAGTTTGACGGCCTGCACGGGCGCTGGGACGTGTTTTCCAGCGGGTTCGGCCCCTACGAACAGGTGCGGATCGCGAAGCAGACGGGGGGGATCTTCTTCATGCTGCCGGGCAAGGAAGACAACCTGACCGGAGCGGGATCACTTGAAGAACGCAAGTTCGAACTGCTCGACATGAAGGAGTACCTGCCCGAACTCAGTGCCCGCGTCGAGTATGCGAGGGAAAGGGATTCCAGCAAGTTCCGCGATGCCCAGTGGCGCGTGATTGCGACCCTGAATCCGCACATCGACAAGGAACTGAACATGCAGGAGCACCACTACAGCATCGATCCGGCGCAGTTCGCCACACAGGGAAAAACCACGTTCGAGCGCGCCGTGCGCGCGATGGGCCTGCTTAACGAGGCCGTCAAGCTGCTGGAGTCCGTCAAGAAACTGCGGGGCAACGAGCCGTCGGAACGGTGGCGGGCCAACTACGACCTGATGCATGCCCAGTGTCTGGCCTATCGCGTGCGCCTGTTCCAGTTGCTGTTGTCCCTGGATGCGCATCAGAAGACTAAGCCAATGGTCAAGGATCCCAAGAACAACGGTTGGGACATCCGCCGCGTCCACGAGTTGCTCGAGCCCGACAAGGAACAGATCCGTGTGACCAGGGTCGATGTGGCCGAGCTGAAGAAGCAGAACGAGACGGCCAAAGCGGAGTTTCAGGAGGTCATCAAGAATCATCCCCGCACACCGTGGGCACGCCGCGCCCTGTGGGAAATGCAGAACGGCTTCGGGATGAAATTCGGCGAAGTGTTCCGGGACCCGCGGTACAACAGCCTCGACATCAAACTCCCGAAACAGTGAGGCCGGTCTCCGGTCCCCGGCGTGGAAGTCATCATGATCTTCAACGTGGACAAGCGACGGAAACAACAGTTGCGGGCGGCGGAGGGATATCTGTCGCTCGGCATGCCCGATCAAGCACTCGATGTCCTGACGCGGCTCTCCGATCCCGGTGAATCGGCCTTCGATTGCCACATGCTGCGCGGCGACGCACTGCGGGCCAAGCTCGATCATCACCAGGCGCTCGACTCCTTTCGGCAGGCACACACGCTGGACCCCAACAGTCTCGATGCGCTCATGGGAATGGCCTGGTGCTTCAAGCGGATCGACCGCGTCGACCAGTCCATTGAAACGATGCGCCGGGCCTACCTGATTCATCCGACGGTCCCCGTCGTCCTGTACAACCTCGCCTGCTATCACTCGTTGGCGGGTCACAAGGAGCAGGCGCTCTCGTGGTTGGGCCGGGCTCTGCGGATGAACCGCGGCATCGGCAAACTGATCCCCGCCGAGACGGACTTTGACCCACTGCGCGGCGACCCCGAATTCCGGCATCTGCTGGAATTGTCGGCGGAGGGATGACGTCATGATTTGGCCGGCGGAAATGACGGGCACGGGATTGTTCGGCATCCTGGCGCAACTGCACGAAATCCGTGGCAACGCGTGGCTGGGGGACGTGATCGGTGGCGGATTGAGCCTGCTGTGGGTGGCGTATGCCGCCTTCTGGTTCTGGATGGTGTTGCACTGTGTGCGCACGGAACCGGACCGTTTCTTCTGGTTGTGGCTGATGATCGTCGTGCAGGGGATCGGCCCGCTGTTGTACTTCGTGATGCGCTATCTGCCGGCGGCCGACTATCGCGGTCCCGCCTTCCTGCGGCGTTGGACGCGCGGTCGCGAGTTGTCGCGTCTGGAACGGGCAGCGATCCAGATCGGCAATCCGCACCAGTTCATTCAATGGGCCGACGCCCTGCGCGATGTCGGCCTGCTGGATCAGGCGGCGACAGCATACGGACGGGCGCTGTCGAAGGAGCCGCAAAACCTGCCCGCGCTCTGGGGTGCGGCCCAGGTGGCGGCGACACAGCGCCGTCATGCCGACGTCTGCCGGTGGACCCGCCAGATCCTCGACAAGGATCCGCAGTACAAGTTCGGCGACGTTTCCCTGGCCTTCGGAAGGTCGACCGTGGAATTGGGAGACACGTCGGCCGGTACGCAGCACTTGGAGCAGCACATTCGCCGCTGGCGTCATCCGGAGGCCGTCTATCTGCTGGCGAGTCTGCATGCCCGACAGGGAAACACACAGGCCGCGCGAGACCACCTGCAGGCGCTGCTGCACGACATCAACGGCAGCCCGGCGGCAATCGCGCGCCGCTTCGGCCGCTGGAAAAGTCGGGCCAAGCAACTGTTGAAGAGGCTGCCGTGTGAAGCGCGGTGACTCGCCTGCTGATGGGTCCGCGATGGTCGACCTTTTCGCGGTTGACGACCGGGCGTTTCCCCCAGCCCGGATTATTCACCACGAAAAACCCAGCCCGGCCTACGGCCGGAACCAAAGGATTTGGACAGAAAAATTGGGGACAGAAAGATGACACCCCCTTCGCGGCCATCGCCGTCTTCCGTCATTTGTCTGTCCTCATTTTTTCTGTCATCCTGTCTTCTTGAGCGGCGCTGGATTCAGTTTCGACATCCGGGCAATCTTCGCGTGCCGCGCAAATTCAAAACGTTAGGGGCCAGTTATCAGTAATGGGAGGTCACTCGCGGCGGGGGCGTTCGTGTGACTCTCAGTATTCCGAGGTCGGTTTTCACGAGGCCCCTTTGCGAGA
>JAYTIB010000863.1:0-7899 GCA_043732205.1 Schlesneria sp.
AACTTCCGCACGGACTCCGACATCCGCGACCCTCCCCAAATCCCAATCCGCCGCGCACCCGAAAAAAAGGGCCGCTGGCCGATGCATGAATAATGCGGGCTAGCGCCTTGCCGCTCACGGGTGTTGTTCAACAAGAATGGCGGAGAGCCGAAAATAGAAGATGAGACCTTCGGTCAGCCGTTTCGGCGGGGTCAGGAGACCCGCGCCGAACAGACCGGCACGTTGATTCAGCCCACACCTTTCCGACCTGATCTTTCCAAGAATGCCGTGGCCTCATATAAGCCCCCCGGCAATTCTTGTCGAAAACTTGAGCGTAATTCTTGCGAAGCGTCACGATGTCCGGACGGAATGCGGCGGTTCACACACCGGTCTTGCTGCGGGACGTCCAGCGCGTGCTGGAGTTGCAACCCGGATTGGTTGTGGTGGATGGAACGGTGGGTGCCGGTGGCCACTCGCGGATGATCGTGAGTCAGATCGGCGACACGGGGATGCTGATCGGTTTGGATCGGGATCCGATGATGCTGCGACTGGCGGCGGCCGCGCTGCCGGTTTCCGAGCGGGTCATCCTGAGACAAGCGAGCTACGTGGAATTGCCCGACGTCCTCAAACAATTGGGGATTCCGACTGTGGATCGGGTGTTGCTTGATCTGGGGCTCTCCTCGGATCAATTGGCGGATGAGTCGCGTGGGTTCGGGTTTCGAGCGGAAGGGCCGTTGGATTTGCGGTTCGACACCAGTGGGGGACGTCCCGCCTCGGAATTACTGGCCACGGCAACCGTGGAGGAACTCGAGTACTGGCTGAAGGAATATGGAGAAGACCCGGAAAGCAGTCGGATCGCCCGCTGCCTGGTGAAGCGGGCGGCAACGAATCCGATCCTGACTGGAGCGGATCTGGCGAATGCGGTGGCGGAGTGTCTGGGAATCAAGCGGCGCGAACCGGGCGACAAGAACCCGGCGACCCGCGTGTTCCAAGCATTGCGAATCGCCGTCAACCAAGAACTGGACCATGTGAAACGGGGTCTGGAAGAGAGTCTGTTTCGTTCGCTGAAGCCCGGGGGATTGGCGGCAGTGATTTCGTTCCATTCGCTGGAAGATCGGATCGTCAAGCAGGAGTTTCGGCGGGCCGACCGGTGGGATTGCCTGACCGCCAAGCCGATTGTGGCGTCGCATCAGGAGCAACGGGTCAATCCGCGCAGCCGTTCGGCCAAGTTGCGGGTGGCTCGAAAGTTGTGTGACGTGAGCGGCAAGGCGCTAGCCGCCGGTGATTTCCAGCAGACCGGCGGCTAGCGCCTTGCCGCTCACGTGTGTGGTTCAACAGGAATGGCGGAGTCCCTGATTTTTTGAACGATGGTCCCCAGTGTCCGTCGAAACGCGGATGGACTTGCGAGTCTGTCCCGAGGAAGGAGCCTCGATCATGACGCGTGAAACCAAAGCGGGTCTGTTGATGATCATGATGCTGTGCGGAGTGTTCGGCTTCATGGTTTACAAGCGGCTGCACCAGCCCTCCGCGGCGATGGCTCAACAGATTCCACCCGCGAATGAACCAACCACTGAACAACCGGAAGGCACGGGACTCGAAGAATCTCCACCGGGCTCGACCGATCCAATCGTGGCGGGAGCGGGTGAATTCGCGGAGTCCAACACGATCATCCGCGCGGCGGCGACTGCGGCGGCACCGATGCCTGCCGACACGGAATTGTCAAGCAACGGCGCGGCCGCGAGCGAACGCGATCCTTTTGGACAGCCGGTTGCATCTCCCCCCGCAAAGCCCCGGTTGCCGACATTTGTGCCGGATGATAAGCGTGGTCCCACGCGAGTGCCGGCGCGGTTTGCACAGGTCTCGGGCCCGGTCAGCTCAACGGCCGCTCGACCGGTTGCTGTCCCGACTGCATCGGCGACAACGCAGGGGGATGACTTTGATCCGTTCAACGAGCGAGCTGCGGCCAACCCCTCGAAAGTTCCGGTCCGATCGGGAAGTCCCGCCGCACCTGCCGCCCTGAATGATGCTGATCCGTTTGCGGGCCAGGACATCGCCACCTCCGCCAAGACCAGTTCGGCCGCGTCCGGTTTTGATCTGCCAGCCAAAGCAGAGCGAAAGGCTCCGGCGGAATTCAGCGAAGCGAATGATCCGTTCCCGCGTCCCGCCAAGCGGCTGCCGGATGGATTTGAACCTCCCGTGCTGCTGAAGCCGTCGGCACCCAATGACTTCGCGGACAACCCGCGGCGAGACGCCTCTGCGGACCCTTTCGCGGCGAACGACAATCCCGAAGTGCAGCGGCCCGCGTATTCGAAGGCGGCCCGCGCAGCAGTGAGCGAGGCGACAGATCCCGGATTCGAAGTGCAGAAATCGGTGCCCGCCGCAGCGCCCGCCACGGTGCCTGTACAGGGATTTGACGACGCCTTCGATCAGCCTCCCGCGAAGTCCGCAGTTCCGGCACTGACCATTCCTTCCAGAGACTCGTTTCCGATCGACAATCGTCCCGCGGCCCAGACCGATGACCGGTTGGGCGGCTTTCGTCCGGCGGAGCCGAATGATGCGACCGCGAATGCCTTTCCCGCTGATGAGCGTCCGTCGGCCCCTTCCTTTCCAGGCGACTCGATTCCGCGCCGTGCGGCGCGACCGGCACCCGCGACTCAGATCGACGAGGACTTCGGCGCGAAACCATCAGCACGCCCATTGGTCGCGGGGGACACGTATCAGATCGAGCCCCTCGACAACTATTGGACGATCTCACGCAAGAAATACGGCACCGGCCGCTATTTCATGGCGCTGGCTCAGCACAACGCCCAGGTGATCACCGATCCCAAGCGCATGCGGCCGGGTGTCGTCATCGCCACGCCGCCTGCCGACGCGCTGGAACGGGCCTATCCCCAATTGATCCCCACAGCCGGCGCGGTTGATCCGATCCAAACAGCCAGTGTGTCGACGTCAGCAGCGGCATCGTCAACAGCGGCAACGCCGGCTCGTGCGGCGCAGACCGAGGACGAGTCGGGTGCCGGGTTCTTCGTTGCGAACGACGGCACGCCGATGTATCGCGTCGGTCGCGAGGACACACTCAGCGGCATTTCCCAGCGGCATCTCGGGCGCTCGTCGCGCTGGGTGCAGGTCTTCGAAATGAATCGCGACGTCCTTATAGACGGCAATACGCTCAAGATCGGCGCGGTTCTGCGACTTCCCGCTGACGCCAGCCGGGTTGACGTGGTGGGAGGCGGCCGGACGCTCCGATGAGTCTTGTTGCGGGTCTCTGCGCTTCCGTTGTGTTGACGGGGGCCGGGGCGCTTCGACAAGGGGCCGCCGACTGAACGAAACGCGGAGCACATGATCCACAGGATCAACGTGCTCCCGGTCTTCGCGCGAACGCGAAGCGTGGATTCGTCGGCGTCTTGATTGCCGGGCGTTCTGTGGATTCCGGCTCGCAGCCCGGGCCGAGTTTCGCGGAATGCGCCGTGATGTTCTTTCGCTTTGGTGCCGCGCTCCTGCTCGTCGTCTCGGTGGCACTCACCGGGACAGCGCTGGAGACGCAAAACATGGCCCTGAAAAGATCGCTCAGCCAGCAGAATTACCAGTTGGACGTTCTGCTGGAGACTCAGGCCAAACTGCGACTGGCAACGCAGCGTCTGGGAGCACCGGCCAAGCTGCTCGACGCCCTGGAACGGGACGACGCGACCATGTATCGGCCCCCCAAACCGCAACGGTCGGATCAGCGCCGGACGCCGCTGTTGAACTGGAGCAATCCCCCGAATCGAAGCAACCGGCGGCTTTGAATAAGAAGCTGTTTCAGAACTGTAGCCACGTTCGCCAGTACGTGGGAAATACCCGCGAACCCTCCCCACGTTCTGGCGAACGTGGCTACGTCGGAATCGGGTTTTGAAAGCGCTTCTAATCCACGAACTGCGGTCGGTAGACAGCGTGTGCCGCGGAGCGCCTCAATTCAAAGTTGTTGCGACCATGACTTCTCCTTCACCGCAATCCACGACGTCCCTCCTGAACCGCGCGCGGTTCGTGGTGACGGCGTTTGGTGTGGCGTGGACACTGCTCGCCCTGCGGCTGATTCAACTGCAGTGGTGGCAGCAGGTGCGGTTTGCCGATCGGGCCGAGCGGCAGCGCGAGTACGCCGAAGAAATCACCGCGCGGCCGGGGGACATCGTCGACCGCCAGGGGCGTGTGGTCGCCACCTCGGTGACGCTGCGGAGCCTGTATGTCGTCCCGAGTCGCATCTCCAAGGCATGGACGATCGCCAACGCTCTGGCCGGCGCGCTCGATCTGAAGGCGGATGTGCTCTTTGAACGGATCGGGGAACGCCGCGACCGCCACTTCCTGTGGGTGAAGCGGCGGCTGTCGAACGACGAGGCGGAGCAGGTCAAGCAACTCGATCTGCCGGCGGGAAGCTGGGGCTTTCGCGACGAATACCGCCGGGAATATCCGCAGGGAATCGTGGCGGCGCATGTGCTCGGACTGCGGGACATCGACGGCGTCGGACGCGGCGGTGTCGAAGAGGGATTGGACCGGATTCTGAGCGGCGAACAGGGGCGGCGCAAACTGGCCCGTGATTCGCGCGGTCGCGTGATGGAGATCCTGGACGATGTCGAACAACCGCCGCGGCCGGGGCAGATGGTTCAACTCTCGCTGGACTTGGTCGTGCAGTTGTTCGCCGAACGGGAACTCGACGCGGTCATGTCCGAATGGAAGCCGGAAAGCTGCTGCGCGATCGCACTCGATCCGAAGACGGGCGACGTGCTGGCGATGGCGACCCGTCCGACGTTTGATCCCAATCATCCCGACCTGGCCGCTCCGGACGAATGGAAGAACCGCGCCATCGCCGACATCTATGAGCCGGGGTCGACATTCAAGCCGTTCGTCGTCAGCTATGGCCTGGACCAACGGGTGCTGCACAAGAGTGACGTGTTTGACTGCGAGAACGGCCTGTACAAGATGGGCCGCCGGCTGCTGCATGATCACCATCGTTACGGCACGCTCAGCCTGACGGACGTGCTGGTGAAGTCGAGCAACATCGGCATGGCCAAGGTTGGCGAGCGGCTGACCAATGAACGGCTGTTCGAAGCCGCCACCCTGTTTGGCTTCGGCCGCAAGACGGGCATCGAACTGCCGGGCGAACTTTCCGGCATCCTGCGACCGTTGAAGGAATGGACCAGCTACTCGACCGGTTCGATCCCGATGGGGCATGAATTGGCGACGACGCCGCTGCAATTGATCGCCGCTCATGCGGCGCTGGCCAACGGGGGACTGCTGCTGCGTCCACGGATCGTCCTGCCCCAGTCCGGCGATTCGACGGCAGCCGTCCGGCAGATCAGCGAAACCACCGTCAATGCGGATGTGGCGCGGTGGCTGGTCGAGGTGCCGATGCAGGAAGTCGTCACGCGCGGCACCGGCAAGCGGGCCCGGATTCCGGGATACAACGTCTTCGGCAAGACCGGGACGGCCCAATGCATTTCACCAAGCGGCGGTTACATGCATGGCAAATACATCAGCTCGTTCGTCTGCGGAGCCCCGGTGGAAGACCCGCGACTGCTGGTGCTGGTGGTCGTAAATCAGTCATCGGTGGGGGGCGAGACCTTTGGCGGCAAAGTCGCGGCCCCGGCGGCGGCGAACATCCTGAAGCAGTCGCTGGTCTACCTGCGCATCTCACCCGACGAACATCTGCTGAACGCCGCTTCGAACTGGAAGGACGATCCGCCGGAATGATCATCCGCGTCGGATCGCGATCCGGCAAACTTGATCCAATCGCGCGACCCCGCACAAACTTCGCGTGATCGGCAGGAATTCACAGCGTCTCGATGTTTCGCATCCGGGCCTGCGGCAATTCCTGCCGATTCTCTTCCGAATAGGCCACCGTACCGCCATCGGTTCGTCCGGGTCGGGGGTTGGTTCCACCAAGTTTCGTCGGTTCCGGTGGACCAGCCGCTTAGAAGTGGTTTCAAAACACAAACAGAAACCCGCAGCGTCAGCGAGGGCGTCGGGAGTTTCCGCGTGGAATTGTCCATCGCTCACGCTTCGGGTTGGTTTTGAAACAGCCGCTCATGGGGTTGGATGTCCGGCGTGGTCCCAGACCCAAAACTGGGGGAGGAAAATCAGGTGCATCAGGATCAGCGAATTGGTCTGGCTTTGGCGGTGTTGCTGCTCGGCGCGGCGGGTGCGTTCTTCTTTCGCAACGACCCGAAACCGGCGGGTTCGTCGCCACGGTTGAAGTCTGCCCGCGTACTCGACGCCCGGATCGCGGAAAAGTCGATCTCACCGTACCTGCAAGACAACGATGAGGACCACGAACCCCGGACCAAAACCGGGAAGGCTCCGGATCGCACGAAACGGGATTCAGACGCTGGCAATCACCGCAGTCTGCCACAACTCGACGCGCCCGATTTTCTCGGCGCGGATGACCGGGTGGCGAACGGGACCGGGGTCGGTTCCGTCAATGACGGGGTCCAGAATCTCGCTCCGATTCCGTTTCCCGACGTGAATGACGGGAACTCCCGCGGCAGCGCCGAGACCAACGAACGAACTGCGAAAGCTCCGACCACAACCGACCGGATGCATGTCGTGCAGAAGGGCGAAACCCTGTCGTCGATCGCCGCGAAGGAACTGGGAAGTTCGAGCCGCTTCCAAGACGTGTTTGACGCCAACCGCGATCAATTGAAGGATGCCAACGATGTCCGGGTCGGCATGAGCCTGCGCATCCCGGCTCGCCGCGTGGCACGCATTGAGACTACAAGTCCCAGTCCCAAACCGAAGGATCGACCCGGTAATTCGGCCCCTCCGCTCTTGCCAACGGATGCTGGTCGCGGGGAGGCGGGTACACTGCCGCCGATTGGCGCTGATCCCGACAAGCCGGCTGCGGAACGTGCCGGCGAATCGTCACCGGCGAAGAAGAAATTCGAACCGGCCAAGCGTCCGCCGCTCGGAGTCAAGGGGCTCGGAACAGAGTCGGGCGAAACGGAACCACCATCGAAACCGATTCGCAAGCTGACCCAGTTGCCCCCCAAAGACGCGGGCGGCAAAGTGGCCCGCTGATGAGGACACCGCGCACACAAGCGAAGTCGGACTCTGGCCGGACTATTCATGAGGAACCACGAAATACGCGAAAAACACGAAATTGAAGAGAGTTGCGGTCAGTGCATCTCGAGACATTGCTCGTCGCGCCATAGCGGTCACTTGGGATCAGAATTCTCATCTCTTCTTTACTTTCGAGTCTTTCGTGTTTTTCGTGGTGAATAATCCGGGCTCTGCCGTTTTCCCATGTCAACGAAGGACACCCCGGCGTCGGAAGCGATCGGCCGGCTTGGATCGGATCTCATCCAATCGCCCGTCGACTTTGCATCGCGAATCTCGACCTCCTAGAATGCCCGCGACAATTCGCGAGTCGCGGATGGTCGCGAGATTCCGATGACACCCCGGTCCTGCCTGAGAGAAAGACAATCATGGCGTTCACCCTCCCTCCCCTGCCGTACGCGTACGACGCGTTGGTCCCCCACGTTGATGCCAAGACGATGGAGATCCACCACACCAAGCATCATCAGGCTTACATCAACAATGCGAACAAGGCGCTGGAACCTCATTCGGGGTTGCATGCGAAGTCCGTCGAAGAGTTGATTTCAAACCTGGCGGCCGTTCCCGAAGAGATTCGCACCGTCATCCGCAACAACGCGGGCGGTCATTACAACCACTCGCTGTTCTGGACCGTCATGGGCCCGAACGCCGGTGGTGAACCATCAGGCGCGCTGGCCGACGCGATCAACGCGGCCTTCGGTTCATTCGCCACGTTCAAGGAAAAGTTCGCGGCCGCCGGAGCCACCCGCTTCGGCAGCGGCTGGGCTTGGTTGGCATTCGACAAGGGCAAGCTGGTCGTCGAAAGCAGCCCGAATCAAGACAGTCCGCTGATGGAAG
>JAYTIB010000864.1:0-7892 GCA_043732205.1 Schlesneria sp.
CACGGGGCTTCTCGTTTGGTTGGCTCGGATACGGCGGCGAACGCTATCCGCGCTATGAGACTGTCCGCGATGGATTCGTCGCGGTGCTGGATGGCCTGCGAACGCTGGCGGCGCGCAGCGGCAAGGTGCCGGTTCCACAGCGCTGGTCCGTGCGGTATGTGAATCGGATTCCCCGCGGCACCGTCTGGTCGACACCCGGCGATTGGGCGTTCTTCGCCCTGTGGCAACCCGGTCCGCTCAAGGGCTTGGGAACCGATCCCACCGGTTTTCAGGCACGCTGGGATCTGCCGTTGGATGCGGAACTCGGAAGCCTGTCGATCGAGTTCCGCCACGCCTCGGCCGAGCTCACGGAAGAGACCGAAAATGTCTGGATCACGCTGACCACCAGCGGTCCCGTCGACAACGCCGATACGAGCCTGTTCGACGGCCTCGACTACGGCCGCGAAGTCATCGTCCGCGGCTTCAACGAACTGGTCTCCGCCGAAGCCAAAACCTTCTGGGGCGTCCGGGCCCGGTAAGGTATGCCTCGCGCGGCCTGACCTGAGACGTTTATACCTCACGCGGCCGAAGGTGAGTCGTTTAACCGCGTGGGCATCGCCCCGCGCGTGTGCGGTGATTCACGCTCAAAACACGCGGGGCGATGCCCACGCGGTTAAACGAAAGCATCTCTTTCATGCCCGCGAGCAGTATGGACCACGGGATGACGACGCCCGCAACGTCATCTCAGATCGCTCGAATCTGCGGGAATTCAGCCGACGCCACCGAATCCCAACCGTCTGGCGACGTTGGCTGCTACGATGAGTCTTCAAGGTCGAGGCGTCGTGCCGAGACCTCACTCTGTGAATCGTCAATCAGAACTCTTTGGGGAAACGATCATGAAACGATGGATCTGGTCATTCAGTTTGGTCGCCGTTACTGCTGCGACGGCCGCAATCGCTCAACCACCCGGCGGGCCCGGACAAGGCCAGGGTAACCCCGGCGGACCGGGTGGTCCCGGCGGCGGTGGTCGACCTCCCAGCCCGATCATCGAAGCCCTCGACGCCGATCATGACGGAGTGATCTCGGCCGAAGAACTGAAGAACGCGGCCGAAGTGTTGGCGAAGCTCGACAAGAACAAGGACGGCAAGCTGACCGAAGACGAATTCCGTCCCCAAGGCGGACGTCAGGGCGGTGGCGGCGGTGGTTTCGGTCCCGGTGGTGGAGGCCCCGGCGCGGGCGGCGCTGGTGGAGGTCGACCGGGCGGCAATCAAGGCAACCCCGGTGCTGGTGGACGCGGCGGACAGCAGAGCGGACGTCGTCCCGACGGTGAAGGCCCCGGTGGACCAGGCGGTCCCGGTGCCGGTGGCCCAGGACGTGGACCCGGCGGCGGTGGACCGGGTGGACCCGGCGGCGGTGGACCGGGTGGTCCCGGTGGTCCTGGCGGAGGTGGCGGTCAGGGTGGCCCCAATCCCGATGGGATGCTGGCTCATGCGATGGAGTTCGATGCGGACAAGGACGGCAAGCTCAGCAAGGAAGAGCTCCGCAAGTTCATCGAAGACTTTCACCGGCAACAACCGGGCGGACCCGGTGGCCAAGGCGGACCCGGCGGTCCTGGTGGCGGTCGTCCGGGTGAAGGTCGTCCTGGCGCTGGCGGTCCCGGTGGAAACGCCCCGCGCAATGGTCCCGGCGGCGCGGGCGGTCGACCCAATGAAGGTGGCGAACGGCCGCGACGTCCCGAATGAGAATTGAGATGTCACGATTCCGGTGACAGCCTGTTGATCAACATGGGGCACGCTTTCAGCGTGCCCCATGTTTTGTGACGGGTCAGAGCACGTTGAAAACGTGCTCCACGTTCTGCTTCCACGCGCTGCCAGGACGGGACAAAACCTCTCGTATCCCGGATGATTCACGGTGTCGTCGCTGAGTTCGCAAGAACTCAGGCCGTGGTCCGAAGCTTCGCTGAATTCTTGCGAATTCAGCTATGGACAACGAGGCCGTCGAGCCGCGACCGTCAGGAAGCGGTCAAGCTCACAGACCACTCCCTGACGGTCGCGGCTCGTTGGGATAGTAATAATCCGTCCTACGGGCCTTCGATCGGGACGTCACAAAACGTCAGCGCGGCGAGGCCGTTTCGGCCGTAGAGCAGGTTGTCCGGGCTCCATGAGGCGCTGTCGAGGTAGGTCACCTTCGTGGCCTTCGACGGAGTCTTCAGCTTCAGCGTGATGTGGCTGCCGTTCGCGGAACCCAAGGCGACCTGCCCGGCTTCACCATCGAGATGGAACTGGCTCGTCAATGCGTCGGACCATTCGATTGGGATATCGAACTCCAGCGCGAGTTCGTCGCGCTGTGCGGTCGTGAAGATCGCTCGTTTCAGGTTCGGCGGCGTGAAGGGACCGTCGACGAAGCGGTGATAAAGCTGGTCGTCGATCAGCGGGCCCAGCAACCGCGAGAACTCGGCGTAGCCCGCCGCCGGGAAGTGGCAGCCCCCCGGTGGTTTGATGCCGAGCGTCGACATCACGCTGAGGTTCGAGAACAGCGATGGCAGAGTGCGCTGCACTTCACGCAGGCGGTTATCCGATCCGTTGATCCCCATCGAGCACGCCTTCGGCCAAATCTGAAACGTGTAGTAACGCCTGATGTTGGGAAAGTCTTCCTTCCAGCTTGCGGCGAGGTCGACGAAGAACTGGCGATAGGTTTCATAGCCATAGCCGCCGGTCGGGCCATCGGCTCCCTGATCGTTCTCACCCTGGTGCCAGATGACGGCGCGGATGCCGTGAGTCAGCCTGGCTTGTTGCGCACGCCACAGCAGCCGGCCGTAGATCGTCGACACGTCGGTCGGGTCTTCGGGGTTCCGTTGATGCTGGTCGATGCGCGTGCCGCCGACCGCTCCGTTGAGGATGCAGATCGGGAGCTTGTGTTGCTCGACCAGACGCCGCCCGAGTTCCATGCCCCAATAACCAATCTCCGACTTGCCGCCGGGACTGCGGGCTTCCGCATTGGCCCACAGCTTCAGCCGTGAACCGTTGGGATCGCCCGCCGTCGCTCCGAACGTGCGCACCCAATCGCTGGCGACGAGCGGATTCTCTTTGCCGAAGTCGGTCGCGACCGCGTTCGACTGGCCGTTGATGAGGAACACGTCGCCGCAAACGATGTTCTTCGCCGCATGCAGCACCGTCTCTCTGTCGCCGGTCTTCGTGCCGAACTCGGTGCGATACTTCACCAGCTCCGCCTTGAGCTTCACCGACAACGAATACGTCTTCTCGGCAGTCGGCCTGGCGGTCTGAGTCGCGAAGAGTTTGTCATCCGCGAAGACACGCACGAAGACGGAGTCCGCGGCTTCGGCGAGCGTGCCGGCATGGACCAGCGTTCCTTCCCGCTTGCCATCACGACCGGTCCCCTCGCGAGCGATGAATTGGTTGTCTTCCGGCTGCTCGTTCGCGGTCAAAGGCCGCGGCACCCACGGGTCATTGCTCGGCGGCGGTTCCTTGACGGCAATCTGAATGGGCACGCTGGACCATTCGCCATTCCAGATCGAACAAATGACAACCAGCATGCCGCTGCCTTGAGCCCGCTTGAGGATCAGCCTGTCCGCCGCAACTGTCTTGCTGACAGCCACACCTCGGACATACCACTCGTACTTCAATTGATCGACCCCGGTTGCTTGTAGCTGCGCCAGGTTTTTGAATTGCGGAACCAGTTCGATCGTCTGCCGACCATCCCATGAGTCCTGTGCGTTGAGCGTGAAAATGGGCTGCGGAAGAGTGTCCCTGATTCTGATTGAGACTTCCTTTGTTCTCACTTCGTTCGGGTAAATTGCACGGATTCGCAATTGGCGATCTTCAAGATTTGCCACTCGTCCTGCGACGTACGTGAATGAAAAACGATCCCTCGCCAAAACCTTGTCCGTTGACGGTGACAGCGAGCCAACCTCGCCGTCCGAAGACCGCTCGACCCACTCAAGCTGTTGGGCTCCACCCGCTTTCAACGTGACGGTCACACTTTGCCCCTCATCAAGCTCCAGACTGGCGTGCGAAACTGAGAACTCGTCTCCCGGCTGCACCAGCGGGCCGACCAGCGTTTGATGAGCCTTCTGGTTCGCGTACTGCAGCTTGATCCAATCGGCCGACCGCGCGACCGAAGAGATGCGCACTTCGTCGATGTCGCCGACGAAGTCGTAGTTGTGATACCAGCCGCCGAGCCACAGCCGCGCCGGGCTCTTGATGTCAAGCAGCGGCTTCGCGGCCCCGTCGAGCCGCCCGTTGATGTAGATGCGCCCATCCGCCCGGTCGTAAGTGTGCGCGACGTGGACCCACTCGCCGATCGGCAACCGGCTGTCGCTCTTCACGTCGGAGAAGTCGCTGTCGATCTTGATGTGCGGCGGGCTGCGGAACTGCATCCGCACCTTGCTGCCGCGTCCGCCCCCTTCGTTCCCCCAGCCGATGATCGTCGCGTTGGGCTTCTCGATGCGAAACCACGCTTCCGTGCTGTGCGAGCCCGCGCCGGACGGATAGTTCGGAATCTTCTCGCCGCAGAAGATTCCCTTCCCACCGGGAAACTTCCGGGCGGAACCAATCATCCCCGTCGTCGGTGTCGTGCCGGTGTCGGTGCTCGGCAGCGTTCCGACTTCGTCCCGCACCGGATCGTTCATGTGCCAGACGCTGACGTAGCCGTTGGACTCGTTGAACACTGCTTTGCCGTTGGACTCATCCGCCGCGTTCGCGTTGCCCCAATGCAGCTTGATCTCCTGCCGCGCGTTCCCCGTGATCTTCGGCACCCGCACCCACACACTGGCCTCACCGCGAAAGGCATCCCATTCTTCGATCTGATGGGCCAGCGCTTCACCCGTGCTGGACGAGAACCGGAGATCCCCGCCGTCCGGCTTCGCCTGTTTGAAATCGAAGAAATCTTTGTGCAGCCGCACGAGCAACGGGAACCCTTCGACCACCGCCGTCGCCGGCAAGCCGGCCCCCTCGGGCGTCGTGAGCACGAAGACAGAACCGGAATGCTTCCAGTCCTGAAACGGCGCAGCCGCTGCCACGGTCTTGCCATCGGCAGCACCCGCGCAGGACAACCCGCACGGCGTCAGAAGCACGACAGCAAGAAGGAACAATGCCCGCTGCCGTTTCGCCAACTCGATGATGTTCAAGGGTTGTCCTTCGTTTTTCGAATGCGCCTGATTTCCGCGTGAGCCCCGCGGCGTTCACGCGAGACTGCCGGTCTTCCTGACCCGGATGATTCACCACGGAAAACACGGAATTTCACGGAAGGGAACAAGAGCAAGACATTGCGGGAAAGAGCCTTCTCTTGCTCAACGAACGCAGCGCCAGACGTCGACTTGTTGCAACTCTTCCACTTCCGTGTGATTCCGTGTTTTCCGTGGTTCCTCTTGAATAATCCGGACCAAGGCGAGCGACAGGAATGAGCACACAAGCACGCGGCGCAAGCGAGTGAGTTGTCGGGCACACTCGCTTGCGCTGCGTGCTTGTAGGTGGGTGGGCTTTCAACGGCCGCTCGCCTAGATCCGCGGTTGCTCAATCCGCCGCGGCCTGCTTCTTCTTGTTCTTATTCTTGTTTTGGTTCGGATTGGCCGGAGCGTCGGGAACGCTGGGCTCGGCCTGTTCGGCATTCCACGTGTCGTAGATCGCCTGCAACTCTTTGGCCTTACCGGGCTGAGTGGCCGCCAAGTCCTTGGACTCTGCGAAATCGTCGGCGATGTTGTACAGCTCGGGCTTGCCGCTTCCCCCCTTCGACACGACCAGCTTCATGTCCCCGTGCCGCACGGCCCATTGCGGTCCGAAACGCCAATACAGCGTCTCATGCGGGCGATCCTTGTTGGCACCGGTCAGATACGGCATCAGGTCGACTCCATCCAGCTTCCACGCCGGATCGATCGTGCCGCCCGCCGCCGTGATGATGGTCGGCAGCAGGTCGAGGTTCACGACGGGGAAATCGTACGTCTTGCCGGCGGGCATCTTGCCCTTCCATTGGGCGATGAACGGCACGCGCGGCCCCCCTTCGAAGGTCGTCATCTTGAACCCGCGCAGCCCGCCGTTCTGCGAGGTCGTGCTCTGTGTCGGTCCGCCGTTGTCGGCGATGAAAAAGTAGATCGTGTTCTCCTCCTGGCCGATCTCCCGCACCTTGGCCATGACGCGGCCGATGGCATCGTCCATCCCGGACATCATCGCCGCGAAGAGCTTCCGCTTTTCGTCGGTGATGTTCGGGAAGCGGTCCAGGTACTTCTGCGGCGCCTGCAGCGGCGCGTGCTGGGCGTTGAACGGCAGGTACAGGAACATCGGCTTCGACTTGTTCTTGTCGATCCAGTCAACAGACCGTTCGGCATACGCATCGGTCGTGTAGAACGATTCGTCGGTGATCTTCCGCACGTCGTTCGAGATCCGTGAATCGACGAAGTTCGTCGGCTGGTAAAACGGCGTGTTGTTGAGCGTGCCGAAGAACTCATCGAATCCCCGCGTCGACGGACGGTACTCGGCCGCGCCCCCGAGATGCCACTTGCCGACACAGGCGGTCGCGTAGCCGAGACTCTTCAACCGGCTGGCCATCGTGGTCTCTTTCGGGTCGAGCCCCAACTTGTTCGCGACGCTGTTGAACTCGTGGCCGAACCGCGTGGGATACCGCCCCGTCATGAGCCCCGCGCGCGACGGACTGCAATACGTCGCGGCGACGTAGCCCTGGGTGAACCGGATGCCGTTCGCGGCGATCGAGTCAATGTTGGGCGTCGGAATGTCCTTGCACCCGTAACACCCGCACTCGCCCCAGCCGAGATCATCGGCATAGAAGATCACCAGGTTCGGCTTGCCGGCCGCCACAGCAGCAGCGGGGTCAAACCCCCGCCCGGCAACGATCAATGCCAACGAAAGACAAAGTGAAGTCCAACGAGAAATCATGATCAGCAACTCCTGACGGGATGGAAACCAGCAGTGAGCAACATGACAAGCGGAAACCGAACGGCGCAAGAAGGCACCGTGGAACTGCGAAGCTGATGCGCGAGCCTGACGTTTTATTCTCAGACTGTGGGCGACTACGCGATAACGATGTTCTTCAACTCGGCCGTGATGCTGCGCTCGGCGGCGAGGACCGTGGTCAGGACTTCGATCGCTTCGGCATCGTCGATGCCGGTGTGGACCGCTTCGTCCAACTCGGTGACGAGGGCGTTTTGGTTCTCGATGATCCGCGGCAGCATCGCCTTCAGCGACATGAAGTGCAGGTCGGTGAAGTCGGCCGGGTAAACCCCGAACTCCACGGGATAACGGCGTTCCGTCAGCAACTCGACCAACTGGTCGACATGCCGCCGCTGCTGTTTCACCAGCCGGGCCACGGAGTCGCGGGCCGCTCCCGCGTTGGCGGGCGACCACGGGCTGACTTCGCCCACGAATTGCAGCAGGCTGCAACCCAGGTCGACGACCAGATGGTTCAATTGCGTGTTGTGTTGGATGCTGGGCATGGGCGATCCGAAGGGACGGGGAAGGGCGGCGATCGCCGGAGTTTCAAGCACGACCACGTGGCGTTCCACCGTTAGAAAAAGGCCGCCGCCGCGTGGCGGGCGACATGGCTGAGCGGCTGAATGATGATTCCCAACAGCAGCACCATGCCGGTCACCAGCATCACGTACATGCCGGATGGCGAGTCCGACGTCAGCGACACCGGTCGCGCTCCTTCCGGCCGGACGTCCATGCACATCACCTTCGCCACGCGCAGGTAATAGAAGAGGCTCAGCACGGTGTTCAGTCCCCCCGCCGCCAGCACGACCCACATGAACCAGTGAACCCGCGTCGCATCGAACAGCGCGGCGAAGATGAAGAACTTGCCGTAGAAGCCACCCAGCGGCGGCAGTCCGACCAGGCTGAACAGGCAGATCGCCATGCAGATCGCCAACAGCGGCGACTGGTGGATCA
>JAYTIB010000865.1:0-2987 GCA_043732205.1 Schlesneria sp.
CTCGGGCGAAGTGACCGGCGTTTGGTCCGCCGACGAGACGCTGAACTGTGGCGGCATCTCTTCGCCAGGTGCAGCGCCGATCTCTTGCGGATCAGTCGTCAGGTTCAAGCCCGTCTCAGTCACAAGGAAGCTGTCAGAATGTTCGGACACCTCTTCCAGTCGCGGCAGTCGGATCAACGCGCCACACGCCGGACATTTCGCTGACTTGCCGGCAAGTTGATCGCTCGCCACCAACGTCTTACCGCAATCACAGTGAACTCGGATCTTCATCGGCTGGCATCCCGAAGTAGTCCTGTCGTGGCGTTTCTGTCGTCTCGATCAATGGCCCGCTTGACCCGCTTCCAGAGAGCCGCGTTGTTCAGCTTCTCCAAGCCGAGAGCTTCCAGGCAGCGTTCCTTGGATCGGTATTTCCCGGACTTCCACGCCGCGACGATGCGCGCTTCATCGGCATCGACCGTTTGACGCGCGTCCCGGTCCCCGTCACCAACCGGCGGCGTGATCTTCTCCGGTGTCGTGTTGGTCATCGTGGGCATCCCAATTCGAGCGGCGGGCCGCCCGTGGCCGGAGTTGACAGGACAAGAGCAACTCAACGGCCACGGACGGGTTTAGCGGGCCAGCGTTGCAACACTGGTCCGCACCCGTGGGCATCAATCAGTCTACCGTCCCGCAAGCGAAATGCAGCCGAGCCGTTCGCCGTCACTGATCGACTTCATCCCAGCGGCGCGTCAGCCGTCGGCACGTACTCGGGAATCGAACCGAACCGGCGTCATTCGGCGAGTGGCGAGTCTTGAGGATCGGCCACAGCGTCCGCCGCGGCATCGGGCTCGTCATCTGCAGGGATCCCCGCGTCGTGCCGTTCGTCAATCGCAAAAGTCTCGGGAACGACAACGACGGTGAACGACGGTGAACGACGGCAAACGACGGACATGTCGCATCCCCCGGCAGCCGAGCCGTCCAGCCCCCTTCGCCTCAGCATCCGCCGCGTTGGCCCCGGAAACGGACGACATGGGCCGCGAAAAAACAGGAAGCCGTTTTCCCGAGTTCGGCTTCCCGTTTTCCCGAGTTCGGCTTCCCGTTTTCGCCCTGGACATCTCCGCCCGTTCACCCTGCAGGAACTCGGCGACGGTCAGCGTCTCGATGCGTTCCCACTGGGCCGGCTTCGAAGCAATAGCCTGCATTTCAGCCACAATCGCGGTCGCGGCGGCCATGTTCCACGCCGTGCCATCCGCTCGCAGACCACCTTGGGGCCGCGAATCCCATCGTCTCACCAGCGTTTCAAAAACAGGAAGGAAGGAAGCCGGTTTTTTTCGTCTCCGAACGAGTCCTGCGCGGTCTGGCAACGGCGGTGGGGGCGGCGGGGTGTCCGGGAGAACCTAGAACGGGGCGGGGGGCCACTCCCGGCAGCTTGATCAACGAACGAAGCCCGCCGTCTGGTCATCCCGCTCCGCCACGGCCCCCGAGCAACCGCCGCACCGCTTCGGCCTTCTCGGCATCCGACAATGGCAGCCCGGCGATCATCACCAGCGCAGCCGCGAAGTCGCCCGGCCCCTTCGTTGCGGGCGTTGGGGGAGCGGCGGGCGGTTGAGCCACGGCATCCGGCCCCTGATTCCATCGCTTTTCCGGTTCGCTGGTGCAAACGCTGGTGCAAACGTCGGAACCGCTCGACGTAACTTCTGACGGATTCACACTTGGAACCCTAGACTTGCTGGTTTGGGACCAGGAAGTCGCAGGTTCGAATCCTGTCATCCCGACTTCTGAAGCCTTGCCCGCAGACACTGCGGGCAAGGCTTTTTTGCTTGGAAATCATGCCGCTTGCGTGTGTCGCACTGAGCCCCATTGGTTCATCGGCCTTGTCCGGTGAGATGACGACAAACGAGTGTCCATCCGGAAAGCCGCCTTCTCGGATATGGACGCGGCACGCGACCGAGATCGCCGACCATGTGTACAGTCGCCGGATTGCGGGTGATGATTCGACTCCGCCGCCGTTCGCCGTCGCGATTCCATCGTCCGCGCGATTCGACGCGGAAGTCCATCCCTCGAAGCTGCAGACCATCCTGCCGTGCGATGCCAGCCCTTCTTTACAAGACCATCTCGGCGGTCGAGCTGGCGAACTGAATCCGCGTGCCGTGAGCCAGGGGGACGCTGCGATTCGGTTCAACGTCTTTCGTCTGGCCATCGGTGGTCGTGATGACCCAGTTCTGAGCGGTTAAGTTTTTGAGTCCCCAAATGCTGGGGTTCGTGGGATGCTGCACGACCTCGGCCACCGGCTGGGCGAACTCATAATCCTGCTTCTCGTTGAGATGATGTGAGAAGAGCCGTCGGTTCTGTGTGAGCATGACCTCGGTCTTGGCCAGCTTCAGACGGATCGGCAGACGCGGTGTCTTCTGGCAGGACGAACACGGTTGGTTCGAGGACGTTGCGGGATCGAAGAAGTTTTCTTTGCCGCACAGACTGCACGCAAAGAGGCCATCATGCACTCGTGAGAGAACACGCCGCCATTCGCCTTCCATTACGCGTTCATCCGGATCCATCAAGCCGCGCGTGAAGGCCCGCGTGAACGTGTCGCGCAGGAGCTGCGGATAGATCGGCCAGTAGGCGAGGGCGTTGGCTCCGGCTTCGCCCAACGGATCCACATCTGTGCCGACGGCCGCGTTCGCCTGATCTAGTGGGTCGAAGATGAAGAGTGGCTCGGTCCCGAACAGCTTGCGTCGCGCGGGGAGATCCCAACAGCGAATCGCCAGCAAACGGCGACCCTGCAACGGATGGCTCACATGGAACAGGTAGAAGAGCAGCACCGCCAACGAAAACAGGTCCGTCTGACGACTGGGCAGGGCCTCGCCGCGCACGATCTCGGGAGCCATGAAGTCGGGCGTGCCGAGGATGCCCGTGACCGGAGAATTGTTCTCGGTCACGTTGTCGTTGTCGCAGATCAGGACTTCACCGACCTGCGGATCGAAGAACACATTGCCGAAGGAGATGTCGCGATA
>JAYTIB010000866.1:0-2986 GCA_043732205.1 Schlesneria sp.
ATTCCATCGCCGCCAGCTTCGCCAGCAACAACCGAATGATGGCCTGCGCCTCCGCCGGCTGACGAGCCATCATTTCTTCCGTGACGAGATCCAGCGACACCCCCCATCTGCCGCCGAAATCGACCCGCTTGACCAGATCAATTCCACTCCCGGAAAATCCGCGGGCCGTGAACGATTACTCACGCCTCGCCAGAGCGTGGGATTCTTTGCTCGCGGCCCACGTTCTGGCGAAACGTGGCTACGAAGAAGCGCGAAAGTCAATCTGCGGCTGTGTGGCCGACCGTACCTATTTCGTGATCAGCCATGCCCGTGTCCAGATGCGATAGATGGCGTGGTACGCATTTTCGACGAAGAATCCGAAGGCCAGCGATTCATAGGCCGTATCGCCGTCGCCTGCCAACGCTCCGTCCACGGAGTAACGCCCTTCTTCATGTTCACCCCGGAAGTGCTTGATGAATTTCCAGATGACTTCACTGACGGTCAACGACTGTTCCGTGAGTGTCTGGAACTCCGGCCCGTCCGGGATGTGAAACATGTACTTGAGCGCTGAACCGCTTACGATCCGCATTTGCGTGAGGAAGCGTTGCTGGGGATTGATGGCCTCCTGGACGAATGCCGCGAATTGCTTGCAGTGGCTGCGTACGCCCATCAGCCGCAACAGGGCCTCAATGTCCTGTTGCGTGCAGTCCTCGTCAAAGTAAACCGTACCGCCGCCGGCTTCCGTGACCGGTGCTCCCGAGAACGGGTGCCCGTTGTGCGGATGAAAACCATAAAAGTAGTCTTGTTGCAAAGCGATGGACTCGAAGTCGTCCCCTTCCCTGATCGGCAGTTGTCGGAAGACCCCGAAACCATTCCCCATGGGGGCGAACAACTGGAGGTTTCCCGGTTGGATTGCCAGTCGCTCCCCCGGCCAAACGGCCGGAGCGAGCTTGACGAACTCTTCGATCTTGTGAGCCATCACGACCTCATTTCAGCTTCGCAATCAGACTGAACTTCTTGATCGAGGCGAGCTCGATCGCGCCGTCAGGTCGGAAGGCTTCGACCAGAACGGCAGCGAACCCGACTCGAGAGTCTGCCCCAAGAGTTTACCGGTGTCCGTGGTTTTGTCTTGGGCACAAACGTCCGCGGGATGAGCGACCGCTCAGCAAGTTGCCACGGCCAGGATCCAACTGAAGATGCGCGACATGTTGAGTCTCTCTTAAGAAATCGAGCGTCAGCCGTCGGTGGTCCACGCGGCGGGCTCTCCGTGCAGACGGGAATACAAAGCTCCACGAAACGGGCCACAGGCTCCGGGTGCCACAGCGCGTGGGTCACCCCGGTCGGAAGTTGATCTCTGGCGGGCGCACGACAAACTCGCGGCTCGCGGCTACCATCTTTACCTCTCACGTTGTCTCCAGGAAGGGAAGCCCGTTCATGCGTCGAATTGTTGTGCTGGCACTGTTTCTCACCGCATTGTGCCGTGTCGGTTGGTCGCAGGAAACGGCTAGTCCGAAGCCGATCAAGGCGTTGCTGATTACGGGAGGTTGCTGTCACGATTACGCCCGGCAGAAGGAGATTCTTAAGAGGGGAATAGAAGCGCGGGCGATGGTCGAAGTGACGCTGGTCCATTCGTCCGACACAAGCACCAAGGCCCGGTTCGACAGGTACGACAGCCCGGACTGGGCGAAGGGGTACGATGTCGTCATCCACGATGAATGCTCGGCCGACGTCAAGGAACTGCCGTACGTCGACAACATCCTGAACGCCCACAAGAACGGGGTCGCGGCCGTCAACCTGCACTGTGCGATGCACTGCTACAGGACGGGCAAGGACGACTGGTTTCAGTTCATCGGCATTCAATCGACCGGCCACGGTCCGCAGAAGCCGATCGATATCACGTTCCTCGACCGTGCGCATCCCGTCACCAAGGGGCTGGAGAATTGGACCACGATCAACGAGGAGTTGTACAACAACGTCAAACTCTTCGAGACCGCGGTCCCGCTGGCGCGTGGCCGGCAGGACACCGGCAACAACGTCGATGACTTTGTCGTCGCTTGGGCGAATCAATTCGGCAAGGCCCGCGTTTTCAGCACGACACTCGGTCACAACAACGAAACGGTCGGCGATCCCCGGTATCTCGATCTCGTCACGCGCGGGTTGTTGTGGTCGGTCGACAAGTTGACTCCCGAATACCAGCAGCCGTTTGCCATCCCGAAGAGAGAATTGGTGCCAGTCAATCTGGCTCGGGGCAAGAAGGCGACAGCGTCGGCATCGCAGGACGGACATCCGCCCGAGCATGCGGTCGACGGGAGCGGGGAAACACGCTGGTGTTCGCCGAACGCGTCCGCCGGCCAGTGGTGGCAGGTCGACTTGGGCGAGCCGCAGGAGTTGACCGGATGCCAGATCGTGTGGGAGATGGATGACACCAACTACCGCTACAGGGTCGAAGGCTCGGCCGACGGGCAGACGTGGCGGATGCTGTCGGACCAGACGAACACCGACCTGCGTGAACAGACGCAGACGCTGAAGTTCTCAGCGCAGGGAATTCGGCATCTGCGGCTGTCGATCACGGGCTTGGTCGCCGGGCGCTGGGGGAGTTTCTTCGAGTTCGAAGCCCACGGCACGAAGATGGAGGAGCGGACAGTCACCAACAGCGATACGTACAAGCCGCGCAGCATCAAGGGGACGGGCCTGCTGTCGGGCATCAAGGCCCCACCGGGGTTTGAGGTCACGCTGTTCGCCGCACCGCCGCAGATCAGTTATCCCGTCTGCCTGGCCGCTGATCCGGACGGCACGGTCTACGTCGGCATCGACGAGAACGGGTCGCTCGACAAGAAACCCGGTCGCGGAAAGATCGTCCGTTGCAAAGACACCAATGGAGACGGCCAAGCCGACGAGTTCATCGAGTTCGCGAAGATCGACAGCCCGCGCGGAATCGTCGTGTCACAGGGGTTCGAAGCCAAGTCGACATCGCTGTTCGTGCTTCATCCGCCGCATCTGTCCGTCT
>JAYTIB010000867.1:0-2983 GCA_043732205.1 Schlesneria sp.
TGTCCGACAAGTCTTCCATCTTGGCGAGCAACTCGTCAGTGACGACTCGCACGCCGCTCATGTTCCCCGCAAACACCGCCTTGAACCCGATGGCCGCGACCTCGCCGACCGACTTCACACAGCCGTACTCGGGATGCGTGAGCTGGTCCAAACAAATCTGCACGGCCGCCGCGTGATCGAGCACCTGCTGCGACGACTCTTCCTTTCTCCCGTTGATCTCGACGAAGCACGCACTGTTGGCCTGACCGATCCGGTCAATGCCGCCTCGCGCGAGCTGCGTCTCGGCGGGGAGATCGAACAGCCGATACTTGAAACTCGTCGATCCAAGATTCGCCACCAGCACCTTCATGGCGTGACTCCGTTCGTGGGGCCGTTCCGGCTGAAACTCACTCTCTGGCTGAAAGCTGACTGGCTGATCGCCGATAGCCGTCTTCCCTTTCAAGGAAAACAATTCGGCTGTCGGCTGGTCGGCTGTCGGCTTTCAGCGGGACGCATCAGACAAACGCATCGAGCAGGCTCTGCTCGGGGCGGGCGATCAGATGAGCACTCACCAATTCGCCAACCTTCGACGCGGCGGCGGCACCGGCGTCAACGGCGGCGCGCACCGAGCCGACATCGCCGCGGATGATCGTCGTCACGTAGGCGCCGCCGATCTGAACCTGCTTGACCAACCTGACGTTGGCCGCTTTGAGCATGGCATCGGCCGCTTCGATTTGGGCGACCAAGCCCTTTGTTTCAATCAAACCGATCGCTTCATTCATGGAAATCTGTCCGTTCTGCTTGGCAGCCGCCGTCGGCTGCTGCGGGCTGAGGCCCGATGTTGGATTGGAATTCGCGCTTGCGATGGAACTCACGGGTGAGGCCACCGTCTTTTCGATCGGTGCTGCGGACGGGACCGATGCACCGACAGTCGTGACAGGCTCAGTGACGACAACCTTGCGAGTTGCCCTCTTCGCCGGTCGTTTCGTTGCGGCTTGCCGTGTGACAGGCCGCTTAGTCGCTGGCTTTGGAGAGGTCTCACGCTTGTTGACCGTCGTTTTCTTGGTGGCCTTCTTCGGCATGTCAGTCTCCCTCCTTCAACAGGAGGCGGAAATCAGGAGGCGGCACCCGTGCTGCCCTTGAGCTTCGGCAGGACGGCGGCGAGTTCCTCATGCGGACGGGGAATCACTTGGACGCTGACGACTTCGCCAATCTTCGCGGCGGCACTGGCCCCGGCGTCGATGGCGGCCTTCACGGCGGCGACATCGCCCACCACGAAGGCTGTGACCAAGCCGCTGCCGACCTTGTCCCAACCGATCATCTTCACGTTGGCCGCCTTGAGCATCGCATCGACGCCCTCGATCAGGCAGACCAAACCCTTGCACTCCAACATCCCCAACGCTTCGCTCGCCATTGCTCGTTCCCCCTCAAGAAAAAATTGAAACTGAAGTTGCTTCAAGCTGTTAGCGGTTAGCATTTAGCTCTTAGCCAAAACCAAAACACGAAACCAAAACCTACTGACATCAAGCTGTTGGCTGTCTTCCTTCTGGCTAAAAGCTGACAGCTAACCGCTTCTTAGCTCCCTTCAATGCTGACACGCACAGGCGTGTGGCTTGATCAGCTCCACCTTGGTCGCCGCCGGCAGGTTGATCGCGTTGCCTTCGTCAGTGTCGAGATGAACCTCGAGCTTCACCTTCGGATCGAACCGCACTGCCAAGTCTTCCAGCACCGTCGTGCAGTCGGGCGATTCGATGCGGAGATGCATCCGGTCGCCATTCTTGACACCGTACTGTTCGAGATCCGCCGGCCCCATGTGGACATGCCGCATCGCGCGGATCACGCCCGACTTGAGTTCGACGACTCCGGCCGGTCCGACCAGCACGCAGCCTGGAGTGTCATGATGATCGCCGCTGATCCGGACCGGCGCGTCGATTCCCAATGACATCAGGTCGGTGAAGGCGAGTTCGACTTGAGACGGACGGCAGGGCCCAAGCACCCGCACTTCGGGCAGCATCCGCTTGCGCGGTCCGACCAGCATGACGGTCTGCTTGGAGGCGTAGTACCCCTCCTGATACAGCCACTTCATCGGTTCGAGCTGCGCCCCTTTGCCGAACAGCACCTCGACATGCTCCTGGCTCAGATGCACGTGCCGCGCGGAGATGTTCACCACCAGCGGATTGTGATCCGGGGCGGGCACCGCCGGCTTTGCCGTTCCGAGTTGCTTCTCCAGCACTGAGCGCACCACCCGCTCGATGTCGCTGCGGCTGTAACTGCTGACCATCGTTGTCATGGCTGAGACTTCCCCGATCTCGTGGCTTCTGTTTCCGTCGTCGTTGGCATGTCCGCCAGCGTCAGTTCGATTCCCGCGCCGCGAATCACGTCGCGCCAATGGTCGCTCAGGCCACCATCCACGATGATCCGCGTCACTTTCGACAACTCGCACAACCAGGCCAGTGCCGATCTGCCGAACTTGCTGCTGTCAGCCACCACCCAGACCTCTTCCGCCGCCTGCAACATCAACCGCTCGCACTCGACCAGCAGCGAGTTGCTGTTGAACAAGCCCTTTTCGGTGATTCCCCCGGTTCCCATGATCAACCGCGGCACGTGCAATTGCGCCAAGGCTGCTGTCGCCAAGGGGCCCAGAGCCACCCCGGTTCGCGGATAGAGGTAACCACCGATCAAGATCAGTTCGATGCTCGGTTGCTGAGCCAGCAGGTTCGCGATCGGCAGTGAGTTGGTCACCACCTGCAGCGACTTTCCAGCCAGACACCGAGCCACTTCCAACGTCGTCGTTCCACCGTCCAACAGGATCGTTTCATCGTCGGGAATCAGGTCCGCGACGACCCGACCAATCCTCTGCTTTTCCGGCAGGGCCGCAGCACGCCGGACTTCAAAGGGAGTGATCGAATCTCCGGTATACGCCGCCCCGCCGCGGGTTCGGCGAATCTGACCGATTCCGTCAAGATACTCCAAATCACGTCGAACCGTGGATTCACTCGCCCCC
>JAYTIB010000868.1:0-7845 GCA_043732205.1 Schlesneria sp.
GCCCAAGACGGCGGCGGCCTGCCGTCGGACGATGCGACCAAGAAGATCGTGGATGCCAATGACAAGCTCAAGTCGGCGGTCGAAGCGCTGAAGCTGGAATCACGCTATGAAGCCGCGACGAAGGGGATCAATCCGTACGCGGTTTTCATCGGGGGTTTGAACGCCAAGGACGACCTGGAGTCTGGCAAGGGGGTCGATCCCGAAACGTTCGCCGCGCTCTACACGGCCGCCTACGACTTGAAGAAACTCAACATCAAGGATGACTCACTGGCCGAATGGGTCGACATCTCGCAGTTGGATTACGACGGCGAGGGGCGGGTGACTTATGGCGGCAAGGTCGTCCGCATCTATCCGGTTTCGAAGCTCAAGAAGCTGCGGGCGCAGCGATTGGTGCTCATCGGCGAATCACGGGCTGACAAGAAGAACTGATCGGATTCATTCCGGTCACTTCGCCGCTGCGGATCCGTCAACTGGAATCAGCGTGGCCTGCAACGGATCGTCGGCGGTGATGACGGCGGACAGTCGCCACGTCGAATTGCCTGCGCATTCGATGCGGATGAACTCGGCACACGATCCGCGAATTCGGAGCGACAGAGTCTGTCCGCCCGAGTCATCAAGCCGCCACCGCTGATGGTTCAAGCCGACCGTCGATGCCTGAGCTTCGTGGACCGCCGATGAATCCGTGGTACTGCGGGATTCGTCAGCCAGACGCCGTCCAAGACTGGTGGTCCATCCCAAAAACAATTCGTCGAACGAGCGCCCCGTCGCCGCTTCGAGACCGTCCGTCCCCAACGAGCAACCACAGACCAGCCGTTCCAACAGGGAATCATCCGACTGGTCCAGGCACCATTGCAGAAACAGGAACGCCGCACCCCGACAGCCGTCATGTCTCCAATAGTCAGGCTGAGAATAGTCGCGCACTACCAAGGGTGAGTCGCCGGGGTGGGACCGATAGCGGTCGATTCGATGCGACAGGTTGCTCTGCGAACCACTGGCTCGGACTTCGACGACGTGTGCCAGCGCCTCGTTCAGCCAATCGTCTGCGGCCGTCCGTTCGGATCGGGCATCGATTCCGTTCCATCGTCGGCCGAACACCGAAGCGTGGCACCATTCATGCGCCAACACCGCCCGCAATTGGTCGCCCGGTTGGAGATTCGAACTGAGGAAAATGACATCCGAATTATTGCCGAACGGTCGATCGATCCCGCGGAGAAAGTCCGCCGGGCTGGTCAATCCGTCAACAGGCGTCCGACCACTTCCCAAGCGAGCCACTTCCGGGGTCAGGACCACGGCCAAGTGACCATCCTGATCAACATCGCGGACGGATCCCACCAATTCGTGGACGATGTCTCCCAATCGCGATGTTGATGCCTCGTCGACGGCATTGACGAGAGCGGTCAGTGATTCATTCCGGGGAAGTCGTTCGTCGACGTAGACGCGAACCCGCGAGTTTTCCGCACGCAACCGACAGGGGATCGCGGAATGGCCGGATTCATTCCCGACGGAATTGATGGCCGTCGGCAGGAAATAGATCCGTCGGGAGTCTTGATGAAGGGATGGTCGTGCAAGCGACACGGGCGGCGGTGCGGGAGATCGTTTGGTTCGCGGCCGGGTCGTTGGTCGGCGATTCCCACTCTCGGCCGACACCCCGCAGGACGCCGGCGATGAAGTCTCAGAAGTCTCAGCGGAGTGGATTCGCGTGGCCTTCAGAGTGACCAGCGCCTCGCCATCGTAGACCGATCCCGTGTTTCCCAAGACCAGGATTGTGGAGCCGGCACAACGCGTGGCTTCACCGACTTCGCCGATGAGTATTTCCGTGGTCCCATGAGTCAGGGGGCTCTTGCAGTGAGCCGCAGTGCCCTTCGCGCCGTCCGGTTGAGCATCACCAACGAAGGCATGCAGATCGCCGCTCACGGCAACGGGCGCCGGGGAGAATCCGCGTCCACCGGCCGCGAAGATTTCCACTGCGCAAATGACGACGGCTCCGAGCAACCACAGAGCACTTGTCCGAAACTTGAGCCGATTTATGGACATCGCACGAAACTCAATGTCTTCCCCGGTGCCTCGGCGACAAAGAGTGCCGCTCCAGTCCAATTGATCGGATCGAACCAGTCGTTCAATCCAGCCGAATCGTTGTCCGAAGGTTCGACAACCATTCGACTGCAGACGGGGGCCTGCCGGGGAAATGAGTCGCACGCATTGAAACGACGGAAACGAAAGTAATCAGTCTTTCAAATCTGTTGGACGATGGACTGAGAGTCGAGGTTCATGGGACGTGCCTGCTGAGAGAACGGGGATCAAAGCGCGTGGCATGCTTCGCGGCAAATTCATGATTCCGGGATAATTCGTGGGAATTCCCCAACACTCCGTAGCGGCGCCCCTTAGAATCACCCGGCATACGGCTGTTCCGACAAACAAACTCCCGATCTCGCCTCAACTCGAAATCTGGATTTGTGCGTTACCTTTCGAGACAAAAGGCGATCAGGATGTTGAAATTCATCGTCGCCCGACTGGCAGTATTGCCAGCCGTGGCAGTGGTCTGTTTGTGTGGAACCAATCTGTGGGGGGCTGAAGATCCCAGTCGCTTGACGGTGCGTCCGATCAAGCAGGCCGTCCAAGAATCGGATCCCGCCGAACCAACGGCGGATGAAGCCCGGGTGGCACCGAATCCGGGGGCCAGCCTGCTGGATGATCAAAAGCAAATGATCCGGCTGCTGACCGAGAAGCTGCGCAACGAAGTCAGCAACGCCGTCGAAATGGCTCGTCGGACCAACGATCCGGAAACCGGGCTGGGTGGCCTGAAGCAGACTCTGGGAGCCGTGAAGTCGGCGCTCGACGTCGCGCCGGAAGATCGCCAGCGCATGCTGAAGCAACTCGAATCCGAGATCTTGCAGCAGTCGAATCTGAAGGAAACTCGCCAGCAAAGTTTGGTTCGAATTCTTGAACGGCGCGCTCAGGAAGAATCCCGCAAGCGTCTGGCCGAGCAATCGATGCTGGATGAAGAGCGACTGGAAAACTTGATCGAGCGGGTCCGTGCCCTGATGCTCGAAGGCCGTCACGGCCGCGATGAGGCCTATGCTGAAGCTCAGGAAGTGGCCGACGTCGCGATCAACTTGCGGCCGGGCGAAGGATCGTCCACATCGGCCCGTTTCGACGCGGAATCTGCCCAGCAATTGAACCGCGCTTACCGTCTGCGAGCCCGCCGCGCTGACCAGTTTCTGGAAACGCTGCACCAAGTGGAGCTCTCGCACGTTCCTTTCCCGGACGAACCACCGTTGCGATTCCCACCCGCGGAAGTTTGGAAGGCGCTGTCGGAACGCCGCCGTCAATCCGCCACGGTTGATCTGAAGAAGAGCTCCCCGAATGAAAAGCGAATTCAGAAGGCCCTGTCGGAAAACACCGAGGTGTCGTTCGCAGACAACCCGCTCGAAGAGGCACTGAACTTCTTGGAAGACCTGCATCACATCGAGATCTGGCTGGACAAGCAGGCGTTGCAGGACGAAGGCATCACGACCGATCAACAGGTGTCGCTGTCGATGTCGGGCATCTCGCTCCGCAGCGCGTTGCGACTGATGCTCGAACCGCTCGGGCTGACGTATCTGATCGAAGATGAAGTGATGAAGATCACGACTCAGGCCAAGGCCGATGAAAAAATGTCGACCCGCGTCTACCCCGTCGCAGACTTGGTCATCCCCCTGACGCCGCCACAGGGCGGTGGCATGGGTGGTGGTGGCATGGGTGGTGGTGGGATGGGCGGCGGCATGGGTGGTGGCATGGGGATGGGCGGCGGCATGGGTGGCGGTGGCATGGGTGGCGGCGGAATGGGAGGCGGAATGTTTAGCGTGCTGCCGGAAGCACTTGATCCCGTGCAACCCAAGGCTCAGCCAGATCCGTTGAAAAAAAAACAGAATCGTTGATCGCCCAAATTGATCAGCCCGCACGGGCGGCTGAAGAACCAACAACGAAGCGGAAGGTGCCACCAGCGGCCCCTTCCGCTTCGTCTGTTTCTAGCGACACGATGGCGCCCGACGAGGCTCGAAAGGGACGTGCTCAGCGGGCCAAACGCTGGCGCGAACAGTTCGAATCCGGGAAGGTGACTGAAGCGACCATTGAGGAACTTGTCGCCGACCTTGTGAAGAGCAAGCAATACGACGAGGTCATTGCCTGTCTGGAGCAGGCAATCATCGGCGGAAAAATCATTGCGCCGTGGATGCATGAAGCGTTGGCGCTCGCCATGCAGTCCGCGGGCCGTCCGAAAAGCGACATCGAACGTGTCTTGATGTCCAACCAGGATCTGATCGGCGGGGACGCTGATTCGATGATGAGACTGGCGGCGTATCTCACCCGCTTTGAGCGTTACGATCGCGCGATTGAACTCTACCGCCAGGCGTCCCATCTGAGTCCTGATCGTCCCGAGCCGTTCATCTATGCTCTGGATCTGGCGCGCCGTACCCGAAATGCGGACGCCGTGGTCTGGAGCGCCCCGGAGGTTCTGGCATACGCTTGGGGAAAAGAGCGTGAGCCAATCCGGCGCGGTGCCGAACAGGCGGCCGCCGATGCCATTCCGCAGTTGATGAAGGACGGGAAGATTTCCAAGGCGTTGCAGCTTCAGGAGGCGATGCGCAAGGCCAAGGAACTCGATCTGGTTGTCCGCTTGGAATGGAACGGCCAAGGCGACCTGGATCTGCTGGTCGAGGAACCATCCGGGACGGTCTGTTCCATGAGCAATCCGTTCACTCCCGCGGGAGGGGCGTTTGTCCATGACGGATATGGGCCGAACCAGGCCAACTGCTATGACGAGTATGTTTGTCCGTCGGCCATGCAGGGCGAATACCGCCTGCGCGTGCGCCATATCCGCGGGGATGTTGTTGCCAAAAGGGCGAGGTTGATCATTACTCGCGGCAAGAACTCCCCCAACGAAGAAACAGAGACACAGACGGTTGTTCTCGGACTCACCGACACGATCGTTCGAATCTCACTCAGCCAGGGACGCCGCGTGAATGCCGATGCCGCGGTGCCGAAGCCAGTCAGGCAAACCGGTCGTCCGGGAACAGCGGGAACGGCGGTGCTGTCGCAGATCAGCAGGTCACCGTCCGGCAACAATACCAATTCCGGGAGTGGCGGTGTCGTGGGATACCAACCCGTCATCAGCATGATCAGCGAGGGGATCGCCATGAACGCCCTGGCGACAGTCTCCGGCGACCGCCGCTACGTCCGCATCAACGCCGCCCCAAGGTTCTCGTCGATCACTGACGTGTTCACGTTCAGTTTCGTCCGGTAAGGCGAGCGGCCGGAATAGGCATACAAGCACGCTGCGCAAGCGAGTGAGTTTTCGGGCACACTCGCTTGCGCATCGTGCTTGTCGGTGTGTAAACATTCATCGGCCGCTCGCCTAATAACGTGACTGTTCGAGGCCGCGATTGTCTGCGGGTTTTGAATCCGAAATCTCAACCGTCACGAGCGCGCCGCGGATCGCATGCGAACCAGGCCCGGCATGACGTCCACGTCGAGTGGAGCAAACAGACCACGGTCAAACAGTTCCCAGCCGATGGCCCCCATCGCCGCGTTGTCCGTGCAATACTCCCGCGGCGCGATGACCAATTCGACCCGTTTTCGTGCGGCAAGCTCGTGCAGTCGCTGTCGAAAAACGGAGTTCGCGGCCACGCCACCTCCCACTAGCAGCATGCGTCGGCCGGTCCGACGGAGCGCTTGTTCGCATTTTCCCACCAGGACGTCCACCACCGCCGCCTGAAAGCTCGCCGCCAGATCGGCAATGCGCTGGTCGGTCAGAGGTAGTGGTTTTGCCCGTGCTCCCGGAGTTCCCCGTGCCGCGTACAGCACGGCAGTCTTCAGCCCGCTAAAACTGAAATCGAGTCGTGGATCGTTGAGAAACGTGCGGGGGAACGCGATGGCCGCGGGGTTCCCCGCGAGCGCCACTTGTTCGATGCGCGGCCCGCCGGGGTATTCCAATCCCAGCACCTGCGCCACCTTGTCGAAGGCCTCACCGGCCGCGTCGTCGGTCGTCGACCCCAGCAGCTCGAACTCCACCGGCGACCGGCAGTCATACAGATTTGTGTGACCACCACTGACCACCAGTCCGACGGCCGGAAAGACGTCGCGTTGGGCGGCGATCTGACAGGCATAGAGATGCGCTTCGATGTGATTGACCGCCAGCAGGGGAACATCCAGCACCAGCGCGAGGGTCTTCGCCGCGGTCAATCCAACCAGGAGCGAACCGACCAGCCCGGGGTTTGTGGCAACGGCGATGGCACCGATGTCATCCAGTGTCACCTTGGCCTGCCGGAGCGCCTCGTCGATGACAGGCAGAATCCGTTCGACGTGCGCGCGTGAGGCGATTTCAGGGACGACACCGCCAAATCTCTCGTGCAGTTCGTGCTGGGTCGCCACGACGTTCGAAAGGACGTGTCGCTGGCGATCAATGACTGCGGCGGCCGTCTCGTCACAGGACGACTCCAGCGCCAGCAGCAATCGTCGTCTTGGTTCTTCGTAGCTCAAGATTCCCACGAATTCGCTACAGGAATCGGACGGTGCGGCCGGGTTGAATGCTAGACCATTCCAAGAAGGCTTCAACAAACGATCGGCCGAGCCGGCTTTCAACCGCTGCGCCTTCCTTCTTCGGTTCTGGCTTCGGCTCCGGCTTGTCCTTGTCGGGGACATTTGCGGGCTTTTCGGCGTCGGGTTTGTCAGTGACCTGATCCTTCAAGTACGCGACGCCCTTGGCCAGTTGCGTGTCGACAAAGTTGGACTTGGGGGCTTCACCGGTGCGCAAGACTTCGCGTTCGCGGCGAGCATCGAACAGTTTGCCCATCTCCTCGTTCGACAGCTTGATTTCATACCCATCGCTGGGCATGACCCCCCATTCGTCCTTCTCCGTCGCCTTGGGCAGCCGGTGAATGTTCTTGCCACTGGGGCGGTGGTAACTGGCGGTCGTCAACTTCAGGGCACTCTTGCCCCCTTCCAATTCGATGACATTCTGAACGCTTCCCTTACCCCAGGTCCGCTCGCCGATGACGATGGCTCGCTTGTGGTCCTGCAGACAGGCGCTGACAATTTCGCTGGCCGAGGCGCTGTAGCGATTCACCAACACCACCATTGGGAACCCGCTGTAGGTTCCCGCCCGCCGGGCCTTGAAGACCTGTTCTTCGGTGTTTCGCCCCTTGGTGCTGACAATCACACCGCTTTCGATGAAGAAGTCGGAGATCGCCGTGGCGGCGCTCAGCAGTCCACCGGGATTGAACCTCAGATCCAGGACGAGAGCCTTCATGCCCTCTTTCTTCAGCGTGTCCAGTGCATCGCGAACTTCTTCGACGCTGTTGCGGCCGAAGCTGGTCAGACGGATGTAGCCGATCTTTTCGTCGCCCTCGATCAAGTACGACCATTCGCCCTTGGAGTCATAGTGGTCACCCAGCACGGTGGGGGTCTTGATGATCGCCCGAACGATCTCCAGCGATTCGGGAGTTGCCGCGCCGATGTGCTGAATCTTGACGGTGACAGTTTCACCGGGCTTGCCGCGCATCATCTTGACGGCCGAGTCCATTTCGCGCCCTTCGACGAAGTCCGCGGTCGGCTTGCCGTTGATCTCGATGATGTGGTCGCCCGCGCGGATTCCGGCCTTGTAGGCCGGCGTTCCGGGGATCGGCGTCATCACCATCAATTGACGGGTCTTCGGTTCGACGGTGACTTGGATGCCGATCCCGCCGAACTCCTGGTCGACCGACTCGTTGAACTGCTTCAGTTCGGTCGGTTCGATGTACGACGAGTAGGGATCGAGCTTCATGATCATGCCGCGCATGGCGGCTTCGACCAGTTCGCGGCGATCCACCT
>JAYTIB010000869.1:0-2981 GCA_043732205.1 Schlesneria sp.
CGCGATCTGCTGCCATGCGCGGCGGTTTTCACGCACGGTGATCTCGTCGTCGGCCCCGCCCTCGTAGTAGTCGAACACCATCTGCGGCAACCGCCCGGCCGCCTGGCGCGAGTACTCGTCGATATTCAATGGATCCATCGCAAGCCCGTCATTCCGGAAGTGTCTCGCTGAAGAATCGAATCCAGTTGCCGTGCATCACACCCTGAATGTCGGCGGTGGAATAGCCTCGGCGGGTCAGCACGTCGGGAAGCCGCTGCAGATCGGCGATCGTGTTCAAGTCGGTGGGAGTTTGCTCGGTGCCGTAGCCGCCGTCGAGATCGCTGCCGATCCCGACGTGGCGTGCCGATCCCGCCAGTTGGCAGATGTGATCGATGTTGTCCGCCACGCGTTCGAGCGTGACCTCGGGCTTGGTGACGCCACGGACAAACCCGTCCTGCAGCATGACGACATCCAAGGCCATCCCCAAGACTCCGTCGCGCTCGATGACGACCTTGATCTGAGCGTCGGTGAACTGCCGCTGCCAGTTGGCGAACTGGCGGGCGTTCTGATGGCTGGCGAGAACCCGGCCGCCAAACCAATTGACGGCGTCTTCAAACGCGGGGTCCGAGAGGTGCGTCAGGTCGAGCGGCAGCTTGAGCTGTTCGATGTTCCGCAGCAGCGCCTTCGCCGCGGGGTTCAATCCGACGTCGGCGTTGGTCCCGCCGCCGTAGCGGTTGACTCCGTAATGCGTCAGCCCGATGGCCCGCAGTCCCCGCTCGTGCCATTCGAAGATGTGATCCGGGTCCAAGACCATGTCCGCGCATTCCATGCTCAGGATGTAGCCGAGCGGCGCCTGCTGCGGATCGGCCCGCCAACCTTCGAGATGTGTGGCCAAGTCGCCTTGCGTTGTGATCGAGCGCATCAGGCCGCGCCGCTCCATCGCGCGATAGTAGGCTTGATGTCCGATGCCGACGGCATAGCAGGCTTCCGGAGTGGCACACCCGAAGAGCGATGGAGCCGACTGCCGCAGCCGGGCGAACATCGTCGCCAGGCAGAGTCCCAACTCACCCCGGCGCATCTCGGGGAGCGACACTGTGCCGGTTCCGCGCCCCTTTTCAGTCATCGCGGCTTCCGAGTCCCGGATCTCGGCGATCATCTGTTCGAGATCGCGGTTCCAATCCACCGCGTTGAAGGCCAGATCCAGATGAGCGTCAAACAGCAACATGAAGTTGTTCCTCGTCGAACCCGGTCACGTCGGCGTTGCGATCCCGGCGAGAAGGATACGCAGACGAGCCTTCGAACGCGACGCAGCGGCGGTGGCCAACGTGGAGTGAGGGAACGTTGGAAGGCAGAAGTCAGAAGCCAGAAGTAGCAGACGGTAAGAGATCCTTTTGGAGATTTCCAATCCATCCGGCGTTGGCGGACGGATTGGAAATCCGTCCTACGTCAGTGGTAGTTAACTTCCTGCGGACTGCCTAACCCCGCCTGTCGTGTCAGTGCGCGGTACAGAAATGAACTTCCCGACTTGGGCTCGAAGCTTGCCGGTGCGGCAACGTGTTTCAACAGAAAACCCCTTGATTTACAGAGTCAAGCGGCATTGTTGTCCCTGTCGCAACCAGGATCACCATTACTCAATGTCTCGCCGCAAGTCGTGGTAGTCCGTCCGAAACGTGGTCGTCGGATCGGCACCATCAGCAGGATTCGTTTGGCGAGAAGCTTGCGAACCGAACGCGGCCGGAGCGTCCAGCCGCCAAATCCAGCGCGAGATCAAACCACATCCACTTGATCGCCCAGTCCGAGTTCCTTCAGACCCGAGCGTGTTTCGGCGGCTTTGGCGTCTGAGTGTTCCTGATCGACCTTTACCTCGAAGCTGACTTCGATCTTGAGCCCCTGTGCATTGGCGAACTTGCTGAGGATTTTGGTGTAGAAGTTCATCCACTTTTGTGAGGGCACGTTGCCACGCCAGCGGATGAACCTGTCACTGGGGGCGACTGGATCTGACGGGAGCGTTGGCGTTGGTTCGTCGTGAGCCGTGATCCGTACTTCCGCGAGTGGTGCTTCAACGCCGGCAGTCAGGGCCGTGACCGTGAATGCGCCCCCGTGATCGCCAGCCGAGAAGATTCCGTTCGCGTCGATCGTTCCGCCCGTCGCGGACCATTGAACTTCGCTGACGGCGATTATCTGGCCGTATTGGTCGATACCGGAGCAAGAGAATGCGATCTGATTGCCAGTCTTCACGGTCTCATGGGCAGGCCGCATGAGCACCTGTATTACGCGCGGCGGCTCTCGCTGCTTTTGAGCTTCGTCTGCCTTAAGAATGTAAACGTCGTCTGAAATCTCGACGTCGGCGTCGAACAGGCTGTCCTTGAGCTTCTCCAGTTTCAACCGGCCCGACGCATCTTTGATGGCATATCCCACGATTCCTTGCGTCACTCCGTCGGCGATCGTCCGCTTGATCATTTCGGGATTCAACAGTCTTGGCAGCAGTGGAGACGAATAGAAGGCATCGCGGACCGCTTTGGTCGACCATTCTGTCTGAGAAGCGGGCCAGAAATTGGGCAGCTTGCGTGCTGGCACCGAATCCACAATCTCATCCAGACCGCCGCTGCCGAGTCGCAGGAGATACACCTCAACGAGACAGCCCGCCGCACTGGACGTGATGTTGCCCAGGTCGATGTGCCGGAGTTTGTTGTCCTTACCGAGCAGGTACAGATGCTTGTACGCGCGGAAGATCGCCTCGTCGAGATCGCGCTGAGCGTTCTTGAGATTGCGATTGAGCAGGTTCAATTGGCCTTCGTCGATCCGCTTTTTGGTTTCCTCGTCGTCGTCGATGTCTTCCCAGGCCAAGACCTCGCGGGCCTTGTCGTGGATGTTTTCCGCGGGATCGGACACGGCAAAGACCAACGCCGACTTGAAGGTTCGGCCCTTTGATCCGCAATCCCGGACGATGGCCTCCATGAGATCCAGCGTGTCTCGCTCCTGCGCGGGGTATTCCAGACTCA
>JAYTIB010000870.1:0-2974 GCA_043732205.1 Schlesneria sp.
TGCGGACGCGGGCACCAACGGGTGTCTCACGGAAGGCCAGATGCCGGATCACCTGCAGATAGCGCGGGTAGTTGTCCTTGTAGCGGGGATGGACGTTCACCACGAGTTTTTGGTCGGTCTTGGCCTTGGCCATCGGCTTCTTGATGCCGTACTGGTCGAAGTCGTGGAACCGCCGGCCGATCACTTCGGCCAGGCGTTGTGCGTTGCGGATGCTGCGGAAGTCGTGGCGCAGGTACAGCGCCAGTTCCCGCTCCTTCATCACGATGGCCCCACCCTGGATCCGGCCGCGCTTGAGGAGCTCGGGCGCATTGGCGGCATCGCTGCCGATCCCCGCGGTGAGGATGGCTCCCTGAGCCCGGGCATAGGCGAAGCTCTGAAGCGGCAGTGCCCGGCCCGGCACGATGGCCTGCTCGGTCAGATAGGTCTCCATCATCCAGCCGCCGGCCAGACTGGTGGCTTCGGCACTGTCCGGCAGCCGCACTTCCAGATCGAGCGTCTCGCCCTTCTTCATCAGCGGTGGAAGATAGGCCCGGATCAGAACCAGCGCCGTGTTGGGCGACGCCAGAATCGCATTGGGATTGGGAACCCCGCGCCGTTTCAAGTCATTCATCAACTCGGTGCGGTACATCGACGGAGCCGGGTCACCCCCCGTTCCGTTCAGGCCCACGACCAATCCCACACCCTCCAGCAACACGGGCTGCAGGCCGGAGAAGGTCGTGTAGTCTCCGATCATGGGTGTCTCGATCTTGGTCTCGTACCGCTTGTCCGGCGCGTCGTCGTCCGGCTTGGTATCGGCCGCCAGGTACGTGAACGAGCACGCGACCGACAGACCAACGAGCAACGACCAACCCAGGGGACGCCATGGAGACATAGCCTGCGACTCCTTTCACGGGACGGGACTTCGGCACCGGTTGCAACCGGCGATTCCAAACGACTTCGTCCGGCAAACGCACGCTGCCACCCGGCGCGCTCGCACGGCGTCCGATTCGGATCTGCGAAATGAAAACTCGGAGAACGGGGAGGGCGGGAGGGTATGTGGTCATCTCGGGATGGTCAAGATGACTTGCGCCGAGCGCGCGACGGGTGTGCATCACGATTCTCGGTGGAATCCGAAAGGCGGTTCATCCAAGTCTGTCGAAGTCGCGGCGGTACTTGGGGAGCGGCAGGAATCGGCATACAAGCACGATGCGCAAGCGAGTGAGTTTTCAGGCACACTCGCTTGCGCGTCGTGCTTGTATGGGAACAAACATTCAACTGCCGCTCGCCTTACTCCTTCAGAGTCGACAACAACCCGTTCATTCGATTTCACCCAGAATTGAGATGCACACCCGCGTGCGACGTGATCTGGCGCGAAGCGTGGACGCGGATCGCAACCGGACTTGTGTCGAAAGGGACGTGCGGCGATCCCAGCGGGAATCACACGACAATTCGAGTTTTCCGCCAGCCGTGTGGCGAATAGAAGAAGAGGAGACCTTCGGTCAGCCGTTTCGGCGGGGTCAGGAGACCCGCGCCGAACAGAGGGGTCACAGCCCGTAAGTCAGCAGCCACAGGATTCCGAACGCGGCGCACATGAATCCGACGATCTGCAGAAACAGCCGCAGCGCCCGCGCCAAGATGTACTCGGGCAATTCATAGCGACTGGCGCTGTAGACCAGACTGATGGCCATTGCCAGCGGCACCATGTACCAGGTGACGTTGGCCTGGGCGAGCATCATCAGAGGGAACATGGAACGGGATCCTTGGGGCGGTAGAGAGTGGGCAGTAGTCAATGGCGAGTCGGCAGTAGTCAATGGTCAGGACGATTCCATGCGTTTCCTATCCACTACCCACTATCCACCACCCACTACTTCACGCTGGCTTGGGCTGCTTGTGTTCGTCGCCAAATCCGTAGGCCGGACCGAGAACACAGTCCCAGATCGCCAGCACATTCAGCAAGCCGGCAATCCAGGTGAAGACGAGTGCCAACTCATAGAGCTTTCCCAACCGGCCGTTGATTTCCTGAAGCTGGTCGGGATCGGGGGGTGAACCGTACGCATTGATGAACGGCCGGGGAATCGTTCCCGCAATCCAGCGCGGTGCGGGATGGGTCGCCGCGTTCTCGTCGGCCACGGCGCATTGCAGTTCGCGTTGAAATCCCGCTTTGATGGGTCTGTCCAGTTCAAAGCGACCGGCTCCCAATTTCAATGTCGTGGGCTTGCCGTCCAGAGTTCCCTCGAAGGTTCCGCGCACTTCCGGACCGAACTCACCGTCGATCGGTTCGAGTCGAATCGTTCCCACGAGTCGGCCGGTGTCGGGATTCTCGGCCGGATTCAACGTCCCTTGAAACGGCGCGGTGAGCGGTGCCGTCAATCGTCTGGCAACTTGATTCTTGGAACCGCCGGCCCGCCGATTTTGAACCAGCGCCGGCAGAGCCACTCCGCCGACTCCCAATTGGGCGGCGTAACTGAGTGCGACATGACGCATCGCCCCGCTGGATTCAGGCCGGTTGTAAACCACCATCCCCTCACCCATCTTCTGGCCCCAGACGAACAGACCGAGAATGCTGAAGCAGTAAATCAACCCCTTCGTCGTCCGTCCCTGATAGATGTGCCCGGCTCCCGGAATCAGGTACGCCAGGATCCCCGCGATCCAGGGATTCTTGTCCTCCCACGGCTTGGGATGGGGGGATGGGTTGGCGGGTGGGGCGGACGACATGCGGCAGGCTTTCGCAGGAGTCCCGCGGAAAACGGCACCATTGCACCGCCCGAGGCTCCCTGTTGCGGTTGAGAATGACGCCCGAAATCGAGCGGTCGCGACGAATCACAAACAATTCCGAGTCCCACAAGGGGGGCGGATTCTAGCACAGACCGGCCGGTTGCGACCAGCCCCGGATTCCGATGCGCGGCACCTTCGGCTATGTTGACTAGCGAGTTGGCTTGCGGTGGGAATTGACCGGTTCAGGCCGTCCCGTCGGCGGAGCGACGGGACTACAGTA
>JAYTIB010000871.1:0-20414 GCA_043732205.1 Schlesneria sp.
AACGAAACGAACTCGCCCGAGCCTCACACTACGAATCCCGTAACATCCTCCCGCCACTCAAGAACCGCCTCAGAACCTAAAGCGGACAGTAGAACAAGGTGCTTGGGTCCGAATGACCAGCCAGAATCGCCACCGTCAGAGCATCCACCCCGCTGATGAGCATTCGATTGATCCACGTATGGCGAATTGTATAGAGGCAGAACTTCGGAGCGTGCTTCGTTGCCTCACGGTAGCGGAGTTTGTTCCGAGCTTCTTCCTTCAGTTCCGTCGGAGACTTTTTGACCGAGCGACCGGCAACCATGCGGTCCGGTTTCAACGTGCTGGCGAACTCGGCGACCTTTGTCTTGTCGAGCTTCTTTCCCTTCAACTCCCGAAGACCCATACGAATCTGAACGCGGATGAAAGCACAGTTCACGGCATCAGTCGTCCACGGCTTGCCCAACGAGTTCCGAAACAGCGGGCCGTTGGGGAACCGTTTCATCAGGCGTTTGGTAATTTCGAGAGCCTGATCAGTCAGATAGATCACCCGAGGAAGGTCCGTTTTGGATTCAGAGACCGGAAAGACCCACCGCGAGTTTTGGAGATCGATATGCCGCGTTTCAACGATTCCTGCGGACGGCAGCCGGCTTCCCACGTCACGTTGAGGAGATCACTGAAGTCGGGATCGGGAACCAGCGAGAGAATGTCTTGCCACTCGGCATTGGAAAGGACTCGCTCTCTCTTACCGCCGGCAGGCTTCTCGAAATGAGCTATTGGGGACTTGTCGATGTAGCCCTGTTTCTCCGCCCATGTCATCGTCCGCATGATCGAGCGGCAGAGGTTTCGTTTGGAGCCGCCGGACAAACTTGGATAGCTGTCGATCCATTCCTGAACGTGGAACGGTTTCAGTTCGGGAACGACCAGATCGGGATACCGATCCAAGAACAATTGGAGACGGGATTGATACCACTCGAAGGTCTCCGGAGCGCGATGCTTCTGGGTGTAGTCCAGAAACGAATCGATGATGGCGGCGACAGACTCGGAGCGGACGCGCCGCTTCTCTACCGGCTTCCGCATCAGGTCGTGGTAGGCCGCGAATGCAGCGTCCCTGTCGGGGCCGAGGTTGTGCTGTGTGCCGTCGAGTTGGACGTACCAGAGCTGACGCCGCTTGCGAAAAAACGGCTTCGGAAAATGCGGCATGACTGAGCCTCCCTAGTGGAATACACGTAGGGCCAAGGAAGGCTCTCAACCCCTCGTCTGTGACAGCAGGCGAGGGGTTTTTCATGCACAAAACTCTGACAACTTTCTCTGACAAAGCAGATCAGTCGTCGTAAGTCATTATCCCCGAGAGGGCTCGAACCTCTAACCTTCGGCTTCGGAGGCCGACGCTCTATCCAATTGAGCTACGGAGACATTTGTGGATTGACGAATCCGTCACAGCACGGAAGATGGAACTCCAGTCCACCCAAGTCGCGGGAATTTTACGGAGTAGTGGCACTCTTTGCCAGCGAGACCGTGCTGGCCAACGTGCCACGTTTGCTGCGTCTACTTCGACATGTGGATGCCGTTCGTGAGGTCTGACGATTCGCCAAGAATGCCTCGCAATTTCAGCACCTCACCCGCCAGATCCGGTCAAGACCGGCACGACAATCCACTTTGAGCCGCAGCCGAATCCGTGCCGCCAGCAGTGCTGTCTTCTGGAATCACTTCCTCTCTCCGGTGTCGAACCCACTCGATAGCACGTCGCTACTCGAACCGCGTTTGGAACCAGTCCCTTCCAATGTTGGGGATCACTCGGACTTATCGTCCCGGACTTGGACTTGGAGCGCTCCCAGCATCTTGGTGATCGCAAGTTCTTTCTTGTCGATTCCCAGGACGGTCTCCAAGACAAAGGCGCGCGGCTCGTTGCTGGGGTGGATGATCAGGCGGCCGCTCCGCAGCAGCATATACTCGAAGACGTCGTCGATTTCCTTGCTGATCCGCAGGTTGGGAGCCGAGTACCGCTCCAGATTGCTGAGCACTCCGTGGTGGTGCAACAACTCGTTGGGTCGGACTTCCCAGTAGTCAAACCGAATGTTGATCATCATGGCGATGTACAGCAGCGACAGCATGATCACAAAGCCGAAATAGAAGTGGGCGTTGGCACGCGGATCGATCCGTTTCAGAACTTCGGTCAGTGCCGGAATCAACGTGGGAACGTAAATCGACGTCAGCACGGTCCCCATCACGATCACGAGGAACACAAAAAACAGATTCAGCGACGTTGTCCGGGGAAAGTCGAATGACAGCACAACCAAGTTCACGCCGGTAACTGCCAAGAACACGATTCCGACGACTTGGTTATGGGGACTCTCCAACGTCAGAAACGACGACACCACGGCGGCGATGAACGCGGTGATGAACGTGGGATACAGAATCACAATTTTTGGGTACGACACCAGAATGATCGGTTTCGCCGAATCGTTCTGGGCGGCAGTGGCGGCGGGGAGTGGGGCAGTCACTCGATGAATCTCCTTGGAAGGCGGGTCTCGTACTCGAACGTGGCAAACTCGGTTCGTCGAGGTCGCCTGGGGCGACCATCCAAGAACGTGGGCAATCTACCGGTGACGCTTCCACGAATCCAGAGCGACGCCCAACAACCCCGCGGTTTCGTGTCCACTGGTTTGCGAAAGGTCTCGAACAATCACCATCGCTCAGGCCAATCCGCCAATGACCGCGAGCCAGAACGGGATCGGCCGGATTGGAAGGAATCGCCCGTTCATGACCAACTCCAGCAACAATTGATGCGACGTGATTTGAAACTCGTGGCGAGTTTCGTGTCCCCGGTGTTTCTCACAGCCAATCTGGGATCCTTCCCAGATTCCATTGGAGGTTCATCGCCACATTCCGGAAGCTGCGCCGCGCCGGATGGGAATCTCAAAATGGGTCAACGGGGAATTCGTCATGGAAACCCTGAGCGACTGCCGTAATAATGCGCGGCGGTTGGTCAGAACGGATTTGGACCATTCCGCCACCCCGTGGCTTTTGTGAATCGGAGTCCACTCCTTCCCTCCCCTTAAGACCAGCCTTCCCTCTCTGAAAAACGACGGCGCGCCAGTCGGACCAGTCAAGTTCCCCGCCCGCCGATGTTCCATCCTTGGAAATCGTGGGGAATCGACTTCGTCGTGTGCCTGCCGCTTGTTTTCAGAGTCATCCCCCCGACGTTCCCGTCTCCAGTTCCGAGGCACCGGTGTCCTCGGTGATGCAGATTGGGAAGTTCCCACAAATCGATTGCAGTCTCGTTCGGAGTTGCAGGTGGCAGCCCATGCCGATTCGAAAAGTTCTCGTGCTTCGTCGTCCCAGCATCTGGTCGCGTCAGCCTGCCCTTGCAACCAGGGTGGATCTGGGGCCGTTGAAGCACACGTCCACGAGAGACGTTCCTGGTTTCAACGACCGGTTGATGGCTTGGTTGCCGTCGACAATCGAAGTTCGTTGCCGCGTCGGCGAGCGCGGGGGATTCTTTCAACGATTGCGTTGGGAAACACTCATGGCTCACACACTCGCACAGACGAATTTGAAGCCGGAGTCGCTGGTTGGAACCTTGGCGGGATACGTCCGTGTCGTTGAAATCCCAGTATTCAATGATCGCAGCCAAGCCATGGATTCCTCATGGAGCAGCTTGGGACGAGGCGAGAGACTGGTCGTGCCGTCTGCATTGATGGCGAAGACCGTTCGGAAGGCTCAGACGCTGATCGGGGTGGAACCCAATAGATTGAATGTTGCCTGAATCAACGATCACGTGGCTCAGGTCGAATTGAGGCGGTGTCGGAACGCGGCACGCGGATTGCTAATTTTCCGACATCCTGACGAAGATCGGCTCAAGCCTGTCGTCAGCGAACCAGTTGCGAAGGACTCCCCAAATCTGAGGTGCTCGCAGGATGATGACGGATGTGGATTCACATTCGTCGAGAGCAACGGCGGCGATGGAGCCTGCCGGAGTCTGTTCAGAGGGTGGAATTCAGCATCGAAAGAAAAGACAGACAAATCATGGAACTCGGAAAAACGCGAGCTTTGCGTGGTCCGAATATTTGGTCGCAGACAACGGTTCTCGAAACAGTCCTCGACGTTTCCGACGTGGATGTTTCGACAATCGACATGGAGTCCATTCACCGGCGGGCCGCCGATTTTCTGAATGGTTCCTCGACGTCGCTCGGCGAAACAGAGCCGTCCGGCTGGAGTTTCAACCCTGGTTTCGCCTTGACGGAACTTCTCGTCCGGGTCGCCATCGAGCTGCAGTCGCAGGCTGGATCGGTCGTCACTGTCGGCCGCGTGTCCGAAACCGCAGATCCCGGTCAATATCGTGTGGTCGTCCAATACCGCGAGGAGCCGGTTGGACGCTTAGCGTTGGATTTGGCCGCCGCTTTCGTTCGGGCCATGATCCACAACCAGTCTTTTGACTTGCCGGCAAAGGTCGGGGAAGTCCGCAGCCTCGATCAGCAGATTCGCCTGGGCCCCAGCACGGGTTCCATCGTTCGGGCCGCGTGGGCTCGCGGCATTCCGGCGCGCCGTCTAAATGACCGCAGTTTGGTGCAACTTGGATACGGTTCCAAGCAGCACCGAATACTGGCGGCCGAGACCGACAAGACTTCCGCGGTGGCCGAATCCATCGTTCAAGACAAGGACTTGACCAAGAATCTGTTGGCCGCCATCGGTGTTCCGGTCCCCAAGGGCCGTCCCGTCACGAGTGCCGACGATGCGTGGGAGGCCGCGCTGGAAATCGGACTGCCGGTCGTGATCAAGCCACAGGATGGGAACCAGGGTCGCGGTGTCGCGGTGAATCTGACCACTCGTGAGAACGTGGCGGCGGCGTTCAAGGCGGCCTGCGCGGAAGGAACCGACATCCTGTGCGAACGCTTCGCCCCCGGCTCCGACTATCGGTTGCTGGTCATCGGCTACCAGTTGGTGGCCGCCTCACGGCGCGAACCTCCCCAGGTCTTGGGGGATGGCCGGCATTCCATTGAAGATTTGGTCGCCGAGGCCAACAAGGATCCGCGACGCGGCGAAGATCACGCCACCTCGCTGAGCAAGCTTCGATTGGACGAGATCGCCTGCGGTGTCCTCGCCGAACAGGGTTTGACTGTGGACTCGATCCCCGCCGCCGGCCAGTTGGTCTTGATTCGGCGCAATGCGAATCTGAGCACCGGCGGTTCGGCAACCGACGTGACGGACTTGGTTCACCCCGAAGTCGCGGCGCGGGTGATCGAAGGGGTCCGCATGGTCGGACTGGACATCGCCGGTGTCGATGTTGTCTGCCAAGACATCAGCCGGCCACTGGAACATCAGGGGGGGGTGATTATCGAAATCAACGCCGCCCCCGGTTTGCGGATGCATCTGGAACCGTCGTATGGCAAGGGACGACCCGTCGGTGAAGCCATCGTGGGGACAATGTTCGAGGAGGGAAACGACGGTCGCATTCCTGTTGTGGCGGTCACCGGAACCAACGGCAAAACCACGACGACCCGACTGATGGCCCACATCCTGAGAAGCATCGGCAAGCGGGTCGGAATGACGTGTACCGATGGCGTCTACATCAACGACCGACGAGTTGACACGGGTGACTGCAGCGGACCCAAGAGCGCCCGAACTGTTCTGGCCAATCCGGTCGTCGAAGCCGCCGTGCTGGAAACCGCGCGGGGCGGAATCCTCCGCGAAGGTCTGGGCTTCGATCTGTGCAACGTCGCCGTTGTGACCAACATCGCCGATGGCGATCATCTGGGCCTGAACGGCATCGACACGGTGGAACAGTTGGCCCGCGTGAAGCGGGTCTGTGTGGAGGCGGTCGCCCCCACGGGCTATGCCGTCCTGAATGCCGACGACCCGCTGACCGCCGCCATGGCCGACTACTGTCCGGGCAAGGTGCTCTTTTTCTCGCGTTCCCCCGACAATTCCATCGTGATCGCGCACCGTGCCAAGGGTGGCAAGGTCGTGTATGTGCAGAACAACTGCATCATGGCCTCGGAAGGTTCCTGGGAAGCGCGGATCGCACTGCTCGACTCCGTGCCGCTCACGTTCGGCGGATTGATCGGCTTCCAAGTCGAAAACGCGATGGCCGCCGCGGCCGCCGCCTGGACGCTGGGCGTTCCGTTTGAACTGATCCGCCATGCTTTGGAAACCTTTGTCAACGATCCGCAGAAAGTCCCCGCCCGCTTCAACGTCGTGCAGTTCCGCGGTTCGACGATCGTGATCGACTACGGCCACAATTCGGCCGCGCTCGTCGCCCTGTGTGACGCCTTCGACAAGATGCCCCACGAGCGGCGGCTGATTGTCTACACCGCCGCCGGCGACCGCCGCGACGAAGATATCGTTCGTCAGGCCGAGTTGATCGCCAACGCCTTCGACGAAATGGTGCTCTACGAAGACCAGTGTCGTCGCGGTCGGGAGGACGGTGAAGTCATCAGCCTGATGCGCAAGGGGCTCGCTCTGGGAACGCGGCTGCAACCGAACGGCATCCACGAAACGCGGGGCGAAATGATCGCGATCGAGATGACGCTGCGCAGAATGCACCCCGGCGACCTGGTGTTGATCCAGGCCGATCAGGTGGAGGAAGCCATCGCGTTCGTTCAGCAACTGCTGCCAAAGCTCGCCGCCGAGCACATGGCCGCGGCCCGCTGATCGGCGGCGGCGGTGTCTGAGATCCTTCAGTCTCGGCACACAAGGATCGGTCGGTCTTGTCGAACAACGACCGGGTGCTACGCGGTTTCGATGGCCGCGACTTCGGCCAGTCCCAGTTCCGCGATCGCCTGTTCGCGCATCTTGAACTTCTGAATCTTGCCGGTCACGGTCGTCGGAAAACCGTCGACGAACTTTACGTACTTCGGCACCTTGAAGTAGGCCATGTGACGCTGGCAGAAATCGCGGATTTCGCCTTCGGTCGATTCGGTTCCGGCCCGCAGCTTGATCCACGCCGCGACTTCCTCGCCGAACTTTCGATCGGGGACGCCGATCACCTGCACGTCTTCGACGTTGGGGTGTCGATACAGCACTTCTTCGATTTCGCGCGGCGCGATGTTTTCGCCGCCGCGAATGATCAGATCCTTGAACCGGCCCGTGATCCGGAAGTAGCCGTCCGGTTGCCGCAACGCCATGTCGCCCGTGTGCAGCCAGCCTTCCGTGTCAATCGCCTGCGCGGTGCGATCCGGCAGGTTGTAGTAGCCCAGCATGACATTGTGGCCGCGGCAGCAGAGTTCCCCCGATTGACCGTCCGGCAGCGGGGCTCCGGTTTGCGGGTCGACGATCCGGACCTCGATGTCAGGAAACGCCCGTCCCACGGTGCCGACTCGCTTTTCGATTGGGTCGTCGGTCGCCGTCTGCGTGATCAGCGGCGATGCTTCCGTCTGACCATAGCCGATCGTGATTTCCCTCGCCCCCATGTCCGAGACGACCCGCTTCATCAACTCGACGGGACACGGGCTGCCGGCCATGATGCCGGTGCGGAGTGACGATGTGTCGCGCTGCGGGAATGTCGGATGTTCGAGTTCCGCGATGAACATTGTCGGGACGCCGTAGATCGCCGTGCAGCGTTCCTGTTCGATGGCTTCCAGAGTCGCCGCCGGCTGAAAGGATTCGTGCGGAAAGACCATCGCCGCGCCGGTCACGACGGCGCAGGTGGAACCCAAGACGCAGCCGAAACAGTGATACAACGGAACTGGAATGCAGATCCGGTCGACTTCCGACAGACGCTGGAATTGGCCGCCGTAATAGCCGTTGAGCAACAGATTGCGGTGAGTCAACACGGCCCCTTTGGGGAACCCGGTCGTGCCCGACGTGTACTGCAGATTGATCGGATCGCCGGGAGTCAGCCGGGCTTCCGCCGCCGCCAATTCGTCAGTGGAGACGCGCGCGCCGGCATCGGCCAGTTGCTGCCACGAGAGCATCCCCGCATGCGCGGCACCCCGCAGACCGACGATCCATTGCAGGCGGGGAAACTTCGCGCTGTGCAATTCGCCGGGCGGTGATGTGACGACTTCCGGACAGACCTCTTCGAGCATCCTGAAGAACTGCGATGTTTTGAACGTCTCGATCAGCACCAGGCCCCGGATGTCGGACTGGGCGATGGCGTATGCCAGTTCCTCGGTCCGGTAGGCCGGATTGATCGTCACGAGCACCACGCCGATCCGCGCGGTGGCGAACTGCAGGATGACCCATTCCGGCCAGTTGGTGGACCAGACTCCGAAATGATCCCCCTTCTGGAAACCGAGGGCGAGCAGCCCCCGCGCGATCTGGTCCACAGCCTGATCAAGCTGGGTCCACGTCAGGCGGACTCCGATCACGGGAAACACGAGGGCATCGTGTGTACCGTGCCGGCAGGCCGTCTCACGCAGAACCTGCCCGATGGTCCGACCTTCAACCCAGGGAACATCACGATCACTCATCGGACCACCCTCCGATACCGGATTTGGAACGGACGAACATCCACCGCACTTATGCTACACAAGATCGTCAGCCGGAGAATGCGCTGTTTGCGAAACGTCAAAAGTGAAAACCGGTCGGATCGGGAAATCACCGGGTGTGCATCTCAATTCTGGGTGAGATCGAATGAACGGGTTGTTGTCGACTCGGAAGGAGTAAGGCGAGCGGCAGTTGAATGTTTGTCCCATACGAGCACGACGCGCAAGCGAGTGTGTGTGCCTGAAAACTCACTCGCTTGCGCATCGTGCTTGTCTGCCGATTCCTGCCGCCCGCCCAAGAGCCGCCGCGACTTCGACAGACTTGGATGAACCGCCTTTCGGATTCCACCCAGAATCGTGACGCACACCCTTCCGTTTCTGGGCGGGGACTGCAAACGCGATCTGATCGCAGAATTGGCGATGGCGCGGTCGCGGTCACGGCATCGGAGAATTGCCGCATGCGGCCCCTGCGGTCTACTCGTCGATCGCCCGCACGTCGCTATCGCTGGCGGCGGGTGATGGCTGTTGTGCGGGGGCCGCGAAGAAATCGTTGGGGAGTTGCTGTCCCAGTTCGATCACTTCCGTGTGCGCACCGTGGACGTCGACTGGTTCGGCTTCCGGTTCGCCGGGGCCCATTTCGACCCGGTACTTTTCACCGGCAAACGCCAACTCGTCACCGGGCAACAGGGCGCCGCGGATCACGCGCTGGCCGTTCACCTTGGTGCCGTTGGTGCTTCCCAGATCTCGGATGAACAACAGCCCGTCCGTGCGCACAATCAGACAATGCAGTTTGGAGATGCTGCTTTGGTCGATGCAGACGTCACACAGATCGTCCTGTCGGCCGACGAGTGTCACATCGCGCAGGATCTGAATCGGGCGTCCACCACGCAGTGGAACGAGTTGAGCGCGCATGAGGCGAATACCTTGTCAGGCCCGCACGGCTGATTTACGTCGGATCATTTTCCGCCACACCCGAGCGCTGTCAAGCTGGGTCGGCAGGATCGCAACTCCTTCGACGGCTTTCGTGTGGGGATTGCAGTGAACCGACTCAAGGCACCGGTGCGAACCCTCGCCACCATCGGCAGATCCCGATGTTCTTCTTGTCCGGATTGTGATGAATCGTCATAGTGGTCGCCGATTGCGGTCGGGTATTCCAATTGTTCTCAAGCGGCGGGATTTCGGGGCGCGCAGGCGGCCATCGAATCTCCCGCGATCAGTGTTTCAGGAGGCTCTGCAGATGTTTCGACGGGATCTGGTGCGAGTGTCGGTGGTTGGTCTGTTCGTTCTTTTCAGCGGACTGGCCCGCGCCGCCACGTTCAATGGGACGGTCGAGGCGGTGTCGGTCGACGACAAGACTGTCACGGTCAAATTGAATGGTAAGAAGGAGGAATCGAAGACCTTCACGCTGGCACCCACAGTGTTGATCATCGTGGACGGCAAGAAGGCAACGTTGGAGGAAGTGAGCGACGGGCAGACGGTGATCGTTCTCGCCAACACCTCCAATGCGGCCACGAAACTGACGCTGAAAACGCCGAAGACTCCGCCCCCCTCCAAGAAGCCGGTCAAGCGGACTGATCCCGATGCACCGGCCACCGAGGCGGGATTCTGGCCCCAGTTCCGCGGACCCAACCGCGACAACATTTCCACGGAAACGGGCCTGCTGAGCGAGTGGGATGCCGCCGGTCCGAAGCTGTTGTGGGAGCAGAAGAATCTCGGTGAGGCGTTTTCCACGGTGGCGATCGCCGAAGGCAAGATCTTCACGATGGGGAACCAGGGGAGCAACGAAATGCTGCTGGCCATGGATGCCGCGACCGGCAAGCCGCTGTGGGCCACCAAGACCGGCGGTTCGGCCTATCGCAACGGAATGGGGAACGGTCCCCGCGGCACCCCCACTGTGGACGCCGACCGGGTCTATGCCCTCGGGGCCAACGGGGATCTCATCTGCGCGGGCGTCGACAACGGCGAGGTCGTCTGGCAGAAGAACATCTTGAAGGACTACGGCGGCAGCAACATCACATGGGGGATCAGCGAGTCTGTTCTGATCGACGGCAAGCAACTCATCTGTTGCCCCGGTGGAAAGCTGGCGACGATCGCGGCGATCGACAAGTTGACGGGTAACGGGCTCTGGAAGTGCAACATCGAGGGGTCGCCGAAAGCCTCGTATGCCTCGTCGATTATCGCCGAGTTTGGCGGGGAAAAGATGATCGTGAACTTCGTCCATACGGGCGTGGTCGGCATTCGCTCCAAGAACGGCAATCCGCTGTGGGGTTATCCTTCCTCGGCCAACGACACCGCCAATTGTTCGTCCCCGCTGTTTGACGACGGGATGATCTTCACCGCGTCGGGATATGGGACGGGTTGCGCGATGTTCAAGCTGGGTGCCGGCGGCAAGGCGACGGTCGGTTACTCGAACAAGGAAATGAAGAACCATCACGGCGGCATGGTGGTCCTGGACGGTCACGTCTTCGGATTTGATGACCAGATCATGAAGTGCCTGGATCTCAAGTCTGGCGATACCGTCTGGCAGAATCGTTCGGTGGGCAAGGGCTCGCTCACGTATGCGGACGGTCACTTGTATCTGCGCAGCGAAAACGGGCCGGTCGCGTTGTGTGTGGCGACGACCAAGGGCTACGAGGAAAATGGCCGGTTCGATCCGAAGAACCGCAGCAACAAGCCCGCCTGGTCACATCCCGTGGTCTGCGGCGGCCGATTGTATCTGCGCGACATGGACTCACTGACGGTCTACGACGTGAAGAAGTGAGTTCTGCCGGAGGACTCCGAAGTCGTTGTCAGATTTGCATCGGTGGCGACTCGGAACCGGCCGCACATGTGCGCGATCCGGTCTCAGCCGACATCGAGTTCATCACGTTTCAATCTCACTCCCGCGGCGTCTCAACCGGCAGTGACCTCTTCACGGCGGTCACGTTCACTCCGCTGCCGATCAGCAGGTTGCGTTCGTAGATCCAGCGATAGAACCGCCCCGGCTTTTCCGGGGGCAAAACCCGGTTCTGGTCGAATCCCGCCGCCTCGAACCACGACCGAAGTTGCGTCACGGTGTGGTGGTGCTGGTACTGCGGTGCGTACCAGTCGAACGTGTCGCAGACACGGTTTTCGCGGTTGGGGTGGGCGCTGAAGTTGGCGATCTTGTTCAGCGTCCGGTTGATGACCGGCAGCCCGCCCAGCCAGGCGCCCCATTCGCACCAGCGTTCGAGTTGTTCCGGAGCCATCTGCGTGGTGCGGCGTCGCAGCGCGTTGTTGATGATCTCCTGCCACCACTGGTTGCGGCGGTAGAGCCAAACCGAATACCGGCCGCCCGGTTTGACGAACTGCGCCACCGCATCGAACACCGCGCGCGTGTCCGCGTCGTGATGCATGACGCCGATCGAAAAGACAAAATCAAACGATTGCGGTTCGAATGGCAGCCGCTTCAGATCGGCCTGAACGAACGCGACGTTGGGCAGTCGCGCACAGAGCAACCTGGCCTTCGACACCGCGTCGCTATGGTCGGCGCCAATCACGGTGGCCCCGGCTTCTCCGCAGACTCTGCTATATCGGCCACCACCGCATCCGGCATCGAGCACCCGCAACCCTTGGAGTTCGCCGAGTGACACACCCGTCTTGGCCTGAAACGTCGCTCGATCCTCCTCGTCGTGCGCGACTTCATACTTGTTCCACTGCCGCCCGAAACTCGCCAGATGCTGATCGCCGGTGAAGCGCGGAATCCCGTCGACAACCGGATGCGACCGGTTGCATGCCGGGCACTCCACCCGATCTCCGTTGAGTTGCAGACCGCACCCGCACGCCGGGCACCGCAGCGACGAGTCGAGTTCGAGTTGGGCTGCGTCGGCACCGTCCATCAGAACTCGATCTCCATCAAGTCCTCGGCGAGAGTCGTCGCGGGAAAGAGGGCGCGTGCGGTGGCGAGGCCGATCGGATCGTCCTCCGGATTCTGCGGGTCGATGTGCGTCAGATAGAGCCGACCGACCGCCGCCTCCTTCGCCAGCCGGGCCACCGACGACGTGTGGCTGTGCCCGGTCTGTTGGCACCACTGGGCCATGTTGTCGGCAAAGTTGCATTCGTGGATCAGCACATCCGCGCCGCGAATGAACTCGGTGTACGAGCCGTCCACCGTCGTGTCGGTGATGTAGGCCAGACGCCGGCCACCGACCTCAAGCATGAACCCGCGCGATCCGCCGGGATGAATCAGCGGGCAATGGGTGACCGTCGCGCGGCCGTTCGCGACGGGCGTCCGCTCGGCGAGCGGCACGAATTCAAACGGAGGCAGCACGGGAAAGACCGGCTCGGCGAACAGATGCCGCCGCACGGCGTCGTGGATGTGCGGCTCGGCGTGAATCCGGCAGCGGGTGATTTCCCCCTTCATCATCGGGACCAGCAGAAACGTCAGCCCCATGATGTGGTCGAGGTGCGCGTGCGTGAGGAACACGTCGAGCTCCGTCGACTCCAACCGACTCGCCACGCGAAACGCACTGCTCCCCGCATCAAACGCCAACCCCAATTCGGGCACCAGCAAACAAGCCGTGTGCCGCCGCTCGTTCGGGTGAAAGCCGCCGGTGCCGAGAAACAGCAGTCGCATCGTGTCACTCGTTCGTTATCGAGGCATTGCAGTGCCCGTGATTAACCCACCGTGGGCGTTGCCAGAAAACGATTCAGGAAATCGTCGGCCTCCGCAGCTTGATACCGGACGGCATCCAGCAGCTCAAATCGCCCTTGGGGTGACGGCCAAACCCACTCTGATTCATGGTTCTGGTCCACAAACTCAATTGTGACACCAGTATCCCAATGCCATACCTCCGCATCGGTGAAGCTCATGAACCGATATTCGAAAATGGCAACCCGCTTGCCATCAACCTCTGCAAGATAGGCCGGACTAACAATGTCGGTTTCTTTGCAGCGTCCACAAAGTTCATGTGAGGGACGCCAGCGCAACTCTCCGTCGCGCGTCATTTGAATCAGCTTTTTCACCGCCATCGTCCAACGGTCAGCCACGGCAATCGTCCAGCGGTCAGCCATTGTGGTCTCCCCACTCGTGTTCCATTAGCAAAATGGTCAACTCTTCGGCCTTTGATTCGAGATCAGCTTGAGCATCTCGCGCACGGCTCAACAAGCTTCGATTGTCCGCAGCCAAAACTGTCTCGATCATCTCAATGCTTGGGCCGAGAAGCAAATCTTGACCGAAATGAGATGTCAGGCGAGTCAGAGTTCCTCGAACTTGTGACAGTATTCGGCGAACAGTATCCGCGTCCTTGTCTCGGAATGCCGTTGTCAGATTCAGTCGGCAAGCATTCAGTTTGTCCACGCTGACTTTTAGTACGGCTTGGCGAACGTAACGACGCTGAAGTTGACGCACGGAAACAAGAACATCAATCGTAATCACCAAACCAACGATCGACGCCAAGCTGCCAAACACTCGCATTCCAACCGCGAACGAGTCGTACCAATACCAGCAAAACAGACTCCCGACCGCACAGGCAACGAGGGCGGCGAACCGAATGGTGGTCAAGTTCATCGCGTGCCTTGATCTGCGTCTGAATGACATCCAACAGTGACAGCAACAGGGCTTTGGACGACAGGCATTCCCATTTCAAGGCGGGGGTTTCGCCGGTTCCCAAACCACTACGTCAACCTGCGTTCGCGAATCCAGTCGGTGTGGGACATCTGGCCGCGGGGCTTGTCGGTTCGTTCGTAGGTGTGGGCACCGAAGTAGTCGCGCTGGGCTTGCAGCAGGTTGGCGGGGAGCCGGGCGTTGCGGTAGCCGTCGTAGTAACTGAGGGCCGCGCTGAAGACGGGGATCGGCAGGCCCAGTTGCACCGAGGTTGAGATGACTCGACGCCAACTCGGTTGGGCCTTCTCGATGGCTGCGCGAAAGAAGTCGTCGAGCAACAGGTTTTCCAGCGTGGAGTTCTTGTCGAACGCCGCCTTGATGTCGCCGAGGAACCGCGACCGGATGATGCAGCCGCCGCGCCACAGGAGGGCGATGTTGCCGTTGTTCAGCTTCCAGCCGAATTCCTTCGCGGCGGCGTCGAGTTGCACGTAGCCCTGCGCGTAGCTGCACAGCTTGGAGGCGTACAGCGCCTGGCGCACGTCTTCGATGAACTGCGTCTTGTCGCCGGTGAACTTCGCGTCGGCCGGTCCTTTGAGAACGGACGAGGCTCGCACGCGGGCGTCCTTCTGGGCGGAGAGGCAGCGGGCGTAGACCGCTTCGGTGATGAGGGTCGTCGGCACGCCAAGGTCGAGCGCGTGCTGGCTCATCCATTTGCCCGTTCCCTTCTGGCCCGCCGTGTCGAGAATCTTGTCGATGAGATACTCACCCGACGCGCCATCCTTCACGGTGAAGATGTCGCGCGTGATTTCGATCAGATAGCTTTCGAGTTCCCCCTCGTTCCACTTCGTGAAGACCCGGTACAACTCGTCGTTCGTCAGGCCGAGCGTGTTCTTGAGGATGAAGTAGGCTTCGCAGATGAGCTGCATGTCGCCGTATTCGATCCCGTTGTGGACCATCTTGACGTAGTGTCCCGCCCCGGCCTCGCCGACCCAGTCGCAGCAGGGAATGTCGTTGTTTGGGCCGACCTTGGCCGAGATCTTTTGGAAGATGTCCTTCACGAACGGCCAAGCTTCGTGGTGTCCGCCCGGCATGAGGCTCGGGCCTTTCAACGCGCCCTCTTCTCCGCCCGAGACGCCGGTCCCGATGAACCGCAGTCCGGCCGCTTTGATCTCTTTGTCGCGACGGTTGGTGTCGACGAAGTCCGAGTTGCCGCCGTCGATGATGATGTCGCCCGGCGACAGCAGCGGCTTCAGTTGTTCGATCACACCGTCGACCGGTGCGCCGGCCTTGACCATGATCATCACGCGCCGCGGGGTTTTCAGGCTGGCGACGAACTCTTCCAGCGTGTGGTAGCCCTTGATGCGCTCCGGCGTGCCCGCATGAACCTTGTCCACGGGTTCGTTCTTCAGACCCCCGACGAACTCGTCGGTCGTGGCGGTCGTGCGATTGTAGACACCGACCGAAAAGCCATTGTTGGCCATGTTCAAAACCAGATTCTGACCCATGACGGCCAGACCCACCAAACCAATATCGTGCTGCGGCATAACTGTAAAAACGATCCTTTCCGGGGACTCTTGAAGAAACGTGACGCGACCAGTCTCGGCTGGTCAATCTTCGAATATCTCGTTGACAGTGATTTCCAATCCCGGCATTTGAGTGCCACCGGTCAGCACATCAGTCCCCGAAAACAATTGCGGACGTTCGCTCGGTCGATAGACCGTGACAGTTTGAAACACCGGCTCGACGATCCAGACGAGGGCGACGCCGACATCAAGGTATTCACGCACCTTCGCGATGATTTCGTCCTGCTTGTCACTCGGGGAAAGAATCTCGACCGCGAGAACCGGTGGGCCATTCACCATCCGACTGGAATCGTCACACGCCTGAACGACTTCGGGACTGGCATAGGCCACGTCGATACCAACGGCGGTTGATGGATCGTGCCGGAGCGCGAACCCACATTCACCCGAAAAAACCTTCCCTCGTGGTTTCGGTTGCTTCAATCGCCATGTTTCGAGCAGAAATGCGATCCTTGTTTCAGTCCACGAATGCCACCGGTTTCGTCTGGTCATCGGCTTCTCCCAAAGGCGGCCCTGAATCAGCATGCGCTCGATACCGTCGTCGTCGGGAAGTGAGAAGAACTCCTCGACTGTGAGAGGCTTCGTGTCTGGTTCAGGCAATGTGGCGATCATGACCATTTCCTTGTTGAAGTGATCGACGGGAGCCGAGTCTCGGGCTACCGCTGGATTCGTGCCGATCCACCCTTGGCGAAGGCTTCGACCTGCTCGACCGTGGCCATCGTGGTGTCGCCGGGGAATGTTGTCAGCAGGGCGCCGTGAGCCCAGCCGAGCTTGATCGCTTCTTCCGGTGACCGGCCGTTTAGCAGGCCGTAGATGAAGCCCGCGGCGAAACCGTCACCGCCGCCGACGCGATCATACACATCCAAGGCGCAGGTCGGAGCCTGGTACGTCTTCCCTTCGATCCAGCAGACGGCGCTCCAGTCGTGCCGGTTGGTCGAATGGACTTCGCGCAGTGTTGTGGCGACCACTTTGACGTTGGGCAACTGCTGGACGACATCGGCCATCATCCCGAAGAACGCGGTCGGATCGAGTTTCGTCGCCGATTCCACGTCCTGGCCCTTCAAGCCGAGCCCCTTTTGCAGATCCTCCTCATTGCCGACGAGGACATCGACATGCTCGCAAATCCGCCGCAGCGTCGCTTGCGCGGTTTCGAGTCCACCCGAGATCTGCCAGAGCTTGGCGCGGAAGTTCAGGTCGAACGAGGTCACGGCTCCAGCGGCCTTCGCGGCCTTCATCCCTTCGATGACCAGTTCCGGTGTCGTCTTGGACAGCGCCGAGAAGATCCCGCCGCTGTGGAACCAGCGGACGCCGCCGCCGAAGATCGACTTCCAGTCGAAGTCGCCGACCTTCAACCGGGCGGCCGCTTCGTTGCTGCGGTTGTAGAACACCACGGGGGCTCGAACGCCCAAACCCTGGTCGCTGTAGACGGTGGCCATGTTCGGACCGGTGACACCGTCATGTTCGAACCGCTTGTAGTACGACTTCACGCCCATCGCGCGGACTCGCTCGTTGATCAAGTCGCCGATCGGATAATTCACCATTGCCGAGGCGACGCCGGTGTTCATCCGAAAGCAGTCGGAGAGGTTGGCCGAGACGTTGAATTCACCGCCGCTGACGTGAATCCGGCATTCGCTGGCCTTGCGGAACGGGATGATGCCGGGATCGAGACGATGGACGAGGGCTCCCAGTGACAGGAAGTCGAGAGCACCTTGGGCGGGAATGGTCAGCATGCAGAATCCTTGGATTGAAGTTGGCAAGTTCTTGTGTTGAGCGACGATGCATTGCCTGCGTCGTCGCACGGCTGGCGGGTGCTCGACGACGACCTGTGCAAGCTTGTTCATTGCCGCGGCTGCCGCCGCTTTGCCAGCGGGCGTGGCGGGCGGCTATGATATCCGCCGTTCGGGGCGAGTTCAAAAGCCCCGCGAACCTTTCTTGGTTTCGCTGGGTTACGTATCAACATCCGTTCAGGCGAGTCGCCGTTCCAAGGAACCCATCATGCCGCGTGTTGTCGTATCGCAAGTTCGGTCGATTCTGCTTGTTGTGCTGACCGGAATGATGTTTGTTGCGGGGGCGACTCCGGTCCGGGCGGCGTCATCGGACGAGGAGATCATTGCGAAGATCAATGAGTTCCTGAAGCAGGCTTGGAAGGACAATGACGTGACGCCGTCGGAGCGGGCCGATGATGGCGAGTACGCACGGCGCGTTTCGCTGGACATCATCGGGCGGACGCCATCATTTTCCCGGTTGATGCAGTTCATGGCAGACCCCAGCCCGGACAAGCGGTCACGGTTTGTCGACGAACTTCTGGACGATCTCGCGTATGGCGAGCACTTCTCCACGATCTGGGGCAACGTGCTGATCGGCCGTGCCAACAACCGGCGAACGAATCGTGGTGTGTTGGAACGTTGGTTGAAGCAACAGTTCGACAAGAACGCTCCGTATGATCGGTTCACGTTCGATCTGATTTCCGCCGAAGGGGAAAGCACGCGGAACGGAGCCGTTGGCTTTCTGGCCGCGCATTTGAACGATCAGGCGGTTCCCGCCACGGCCATCACCGCCCGCATCTTTCTGGGCATGCAGGTGCAGTGTACGCAGTGTCACAACCACCCGTTCAACGATTGGAAGCAGTCGCAGTTCTGGGGGATGAACGCCTTCTTCCGCGGCACGCGCCGACAGGGGGCCGGTCCCAACAATCGCGACGAATTCTCCCTGACCGACAACGAGGCCGAGAACATCGTGTTCTTCGAAAAGCGGTCCGGGTTGATGGAAGCGATCAGCCGGCAGTTCGTGGACGGTTCACCGGTGGACGGCAATTCGTCCGACACTCCGCGATTGCAGTTGGCGAAGCTGGTCACCGATCCGTCCAAGCCGTTCATGGCGCAGGCGATCGTCAACCGGATGTGGGCGCACTACGTCGGTACGGGCTTCACAAAGCCGATCGACGACATGGGCCCGCACAATCCCCCGTCGCATCCCGAGCTCGTGAATTTCCTGGCGACGGAATTCCGGACCGCCGGATACGACCTGAAGCGCCTCACCCGCTGGATTGCCGCCAGTGACACCTACAACCTGACCAGCAAGTCTCACGAGGGCAACAAGGCGGATGATCCCGCCACGGGCAGCACGCCGTTGTTCAGCCGGATGTACGTCAAGCCGTTCACGGCCGAGCAACTGTACGACTCGCTGATTGTCGCGACCGAAGCCCACAAGTCGGGCCGCAACTACGAGCAGTCGGAACGCCAGCGCAACGAATGGCTCGGCCAGTTCGTCCGCGCGTTCGGCACGGACGAAAACGACGAGTCGACCGATTTCAACGGCACCGTCCCGCAGGCCCTCGTGATGATGAACGGCGATCTGATCCGCAGCGCGATCAGCGGCGACCGGGGGGGCTTCCTGAGTCGCGTGCTGGATGGTTCAGTGCTGAAGCTCGAAGAGTCGAGCGGCACATCGAAGACCTCGCGGGTGCCAGCCGCCAGCCGCAACAAGCCGGCTCCGGTGAAATTCACGAAGGGAATCCCCGGCAAGATCGAGATCCTGTACCTGACCGCCCTGGCCCGCAAACCAACCAGCGCCGAACTGTCCGCGTTCGATAAGACCTTCCAGAACAGCAACGACCGCGACCCGATCCACGGATTGCAGGACGTGTTCTGGGCGCTGCTGAACTCGAATGAGTTCATCATCAACCACTGACATGTCAGGGTTGCGTGGCATCGCAAGGCCGAAGGCGAGTCGTTTAACCGCGTGGGCATCGCCCCGCGCGTGAGCGACGACTCGCACCCAAGACGCGCGGGGCGATGCCCACGCGGTTAAACAAAGATATCGCAGCATTGCGGGTCATCCCGCGATGCGCAGTTCCAATTCTTCGGCGTTGATGGCCACGATGGCGATCCCCAGCCGGTCGGCCAGATCGATCACGTCCGCCTGGTCCAGGACGATGGTCTTGTTGCTTTCGATCGCCAGCACCCGTCCACCCGCCTCTTGAAGAGTCTTGATGGTTTGGGCTCCGATCGTGGGGACGTCGAACCGCATGTCTTGCTGAGGCTTGGCGACCTTGACGACGGTGAACCCGCCGCGGCGGCACAGTTCCCCCGCGCGGCGGATCGTGCGATCCGTCCCTTCAATCGCCTCGACGGCGATCACCGCCAGGTCGTTGACCACGACCGACTGGCCGATGTCCAGCCGTCCCATTTCCTTGGCGAGATCCCAGCCAAAGCGGATGTCGCGCCATTGAGCTTCTGTGGGCTTGCGCCGCGTCAGGAATCCGTGTTTCACGAGTAACTCCGGGCAATAGTCGAGGGCCGAATCGAAATGAATGTTGTCCCGCTCGAACTCGCGGATCACCGCCAGCAGCAGCGTGTCGTCCTTGCGATCGCGGGTCGCGTAGCTGTACCACATGTGAATCGTGCGCCAGTCCGGCAGCAACCGCAGGATTCGATACGGCTGAAACAGGACCGTCTTTTCGATCTTGCCCGCCATGACCACGCGGTCGATCCGGGCGCGCTTGAACAGGCGTATCGTCCGGCCGAGGCGTGCGAGCGGAGTTTCGGCGTACCAGTGGCAGACCGCGCGCAGTTGCTCTTCGTCGGCCATCCCCGCCACGCCGACGCAGTAGACGTGCAGTCCCTGGCGCTGCGCGGCTTCCGCAAAGGCCAACGGAAACCGGCCCGCACCCGCCAGCAAGCCGACGCGCTGGGTGGGAAACTTGATCGTATGAGGTGCTGTGTCGTCCATGTCCATGTCTGATCAGTTCAACAGTGTTCGTCAACCGCACAGGTCTTGCCGTTAGGATTGGTGCAGAATTGATAGTCGTGGTTCGCTCCGCGAACCAACGTTGGATCGCGGAGCGATCCACGACTATCGCGACAG
>JAYTIB010000872.1:0-20414 GCA_043732205.1 Schlesneria sp.
GAGACGCAAGACTTCGATTCGTTCGCCGACGGAGTGAAGTACATCATCGAAGCCCAACAGCGTGCGGCCATGCAGTACTTTGACGACGGCTCGATCGAGTTCGCCTGCCCGCCGCTGAAGGTGCTGCTGACGATCATGGCCTTCGGCCATTGCGAAGGAAAAACCGAACGCGACCCCGCAGTCCGCCGCCTGTTCACGACGGAATCACTGCTTGCCAGCGACTGGTACCGCGAACGATTGCTCACCAAGCAGCAGCGCGACCTGACGCTTTGGGAACGCCATCGAGACTATCTCGACCGCTACCTCAAAGACCGCCCCAACGCCGACCCCGCGGTGCGCGACGCCGTTCACCACCGCCAGCAAATCGTCGCCACAGAACTCGACCGCATCCGCCGCCCGGAATATGTGGACGATCTGCACGGCACGCTCGGTGCCGAGCCGCGGTTGTGAGCGCCCCTGGTCCGCTGGGCCTGGTGCTTCGTCAGCCGTCTGTTGATTCAGTAGCTCGATGGCGAGATGTCCTCGCCACCCCGCGGCGTGGTGAGCGCCTTGAGTACCTTCGGGTCGATACTTTTCGAGAGATAGCGAGTCGTGCCATTGGCAAAGATCACGTTGGTTCCGCCCGCATGATGCCACGATATCAGGCTCTTCAATTCGGGTGGTCTTGGTTGGGCGTTGCTCGGTTGCGGCTGCGGGGTCAGATCGAGATCACGCGGCTCGGTCCAGACGATGTTCTGCCCGCAGGCTTCGACGAGCAGCAGCGTGGTCGATAGGCCGTCGCCTTGGGACACGTCGTCCAGCGACAGCGGCCCCTCGGGTGGGAAGATCGTGCCGGGGCCGGTGATGAGCGCGAACGACGAAAAGTATCGGCCCAGCGCATCCTGCTGCGGACGATGTTCCAGGCAAAGGTAAGTCTCCAGCTTGATGCGAGCGACGGTGGCATTCGGTTCGACGTTCCAAGCGAGATCCTTCTGGTATGTCTTGAAGAGTTTGCTGCCGTCGAGCGCTGGCAGAATTGCGACGCGCCAACTCATCGGCGGATCGCCGCCGAACGGTGCGGGAAAGTGGCCGCCAATCGCTGGGGCGAAATTCTGGATCGCCAATCCGACGTTCTTCATGTTGCTCAGCCCTTGAAGTCTGCGCAACGAATTGCGGGCCGAGGTTGGTGCGTTGACCACCATGAGTCCCACCACGTTGAAGAGGACTCCGATCGCAATGACAACCGTCGCGATGTTGCCAGCCGCGACCCGCTCGCCGCTACGCCACAGGCGAATCGCGATCAGAAGGCAGGCCGTTCCGGCGAACGTTGGGTAAGCAATGAGTGCCATCAGCCGGGGGGCGTGATTCTCGTGCTGAGGGGCCACACTGATGAAACTGGCGGCCACGCTGGCAGCGATCACCGCAAACGTTCCCCAACGGAAAACATCGGCTGCCCGCGCCGGCCGACGAAACGACCGCGCCAAGACGGCGACAGCCGCGAGCAAGCCTCCCACAACAAGAACGAATGGTGCGAGTATCTCTGCCGTTTCCATGCTTGAACTGTCGAACATGAGCGGGCTCCCGGTCCGATTGTTTGGTATCATCGCACGCGACCTGATTCTAACTGCAAGTCCCTCGCCAATCGTTTTGATTGTGGTAGACACATGAATCCACCGCTCGATCCCCGCCGCATTAAACTGCTCGACCCAGCCGTCGTCGCCATGCTGAAGACCAAGACGCCGGCCGAAAAGTTGGCGACGGGGTTTGCGATTACTGAACGAGTGCGACTACGACAGGTCGAGCACTTTCGAAGCGTCCATCCGGAATGGACGGACGAGGCCGTCGAACGCGCGGCGGGGAGGCGAATGCTGCTCGTGTCTTTGGATGAGCCACTCCGGACGATCCTTCGCTCGCTGGACAACTTTCGCGAACGAGGTTCGCCACGTCAGCTCGACGGAGTGGTGGAACTGCTGAAGACGCGCCGTGATGCGATCGATCCGCCGGAAGTCGAATTCTTCGCCAGATACTACGGCGTGCTCGATCTCTGGCAGGCGGTTCTTCAGCGGGTCGAGTCCGCCGCCTGAACGTTGATGGTGATCGATCAACTGGCCGAGGTCACTCGCCCGCAGTCACGTCTCCTACGACCGGCAGATTCGTCAAACTGACCAAAGACGAATCGCGGGGGGTGCCGATTTCGCGGGGCGGGGTGGCGACACGTGCAGTGTTGTCCGCAAACTGCCGACGAAAGGGACAAGATCCGCCGCGCCGTGGTTCTGCGCCGATAGCTGATTGACTCTGCCGGCGCGGGGGCATTACGATTTGACCGACCGGTAAACTCATTTCCGATTCACGTCCGTCCTCAAGGCTCGCGTATTGATCTGTTCTCTGGGGACAAGGGCTCTCCGATGCGGCAACCCAACTTCGAGAAGCGGCCCGACAGGCCGGGAAGTGGTTCATGAATAGTTTTGGCAAGACGTTGGTGGTGTTCGTGACGGCCTGCAGCCTGGGCTTTGTCGCGTTCGCGCTGTCGCTCGTCGCCGGCGGCCCCAACTGGAAGGCCGATGCCGAGTCCGAACAATTGACCAACGATTTCATCTTCACGACCGCGCCGGGCGAAAAGCCAAGCTACTCGGTGAAGACACGCAAAACGGACCAGCCGGTCGGAGCGGCTTCGACGGTGCTGGCGGAAGTCATCGTGGCGGCCCGCAAGAAGCAGTCGGAAGACGCCAAGGCCGACGAAGCCCGGCTGCAGGCGGACGTGGATCGAATCACGCCGCTCATCAAGGAGATGAAGGATCTGATTCCGCCAGACCAGGCGGGGATGGCGGCCCGGGCGCAGATGCTCGACAAGTTGCTGACCAAGATCAGCGGGGAAATTCAGACGGTGACGCAGGAAATTGCGACCAAGGCGCTCGCGATCAAGCAGCTCCAGGACACCGCCCAGGAACGGCGCGACGAGGGATTCCGGCTGAAAAACCAGTTGGAATTGATGCGGACCGACTTGTTTGTGTCGCGGGCCCAGCAAAGAATCCTCGCCGACGAACTGGTCCGCGTGGAAGAGAACTTGAAGCGGTTGGAGCGGCGCGGCGAGCAGTTGCAGAAGCAGGTCGAGCCGTACGAGAAATAAGGCGCGGTGACGTTGCGACGGCCCGGACGGCTGTCGTTCGAACGAGTGGTCCAGGATTGGTGACGAATTCAGGCGGTGAGGTGCGTCAATGACAACAGTCGGCAAGATTCTCGTCGTGTTGCATCTGGTGTTGAGCGTCATGTTCATGGCGTTCGCCGGTGCTGTTTTCACCGCTCAGAAGAATTGGCGGACAGCCTACGAGGCGAGCGAAAAGAAGCTCACCGTGGCCAACACCAAGCTGAAGGACCAGCAGGCCGAGTTCCAGCGGGAACGGACCGACACGGCGACAAAAACCGGCCTGCTGAACGATCAAATCGTCAAGCTGACCGGGGAGAAGGGGGCTTTGACCACCCAAGTACTGACGCTCGATGCGGACAACAAGCGATTGGCGCTGGCCAACGACGCCGTCGGCGACCAGGCACAACTGGCCACGACCGAAGCCGAAGAACGGAATCGCGAGCAGGTGTTGCAGCGGGGGCAGAACAAAATCGCGTTTGATACACGCGAAGAGCTGATCAAGAAGCTGAACGAAGCGATGGACAAGATCTACGGTGCGGAAGTGCAGCACCATCAACTGGTCGAACGCCACGATCGGGTGCTGAGTGACCTGCGGGCCTTTCAACTCTACAACCGGTCGAAGGGATTGATGACCGATCCGAAGCAGATGGTCGCCCAAGCCGCTCCCCCGCCGCCGTTGCAGGGGTTGGTGATGGAGTACCGCAAGAAAGAGAATCAAAGCCCCGAAATGGTCGAGATCTCGCTGGGAAGCGATGACGGGTTGACCGTCGGTCACACGATGACACTGTTCAACAATGAAGGCCGCTATCTGGGCCAGATCCGACTCACGCTTGTCTATGCGGACAAGGCGGTCGGAATCGTCACTCTCAAAGCCAAGAACACTGTGATTCAGAAGGGCGACAATGTCACCACGAAGCTCTGACAACGCTCCCGCGCCGGACATTTACGTGGCGCTGCTGTGGGTTTCGCTCGCAGCCCTGCTGACCGGAATCGTGTTTCTGGTCATGGCCCTGTCCAACTACGGTTGGAAAGTCGCGGTCTGAATCGCGGCATACAAGCACGCAGCGCAAGCGAGTGAGTTTTCGGGCTCGCTCACTCACATACTCGCTTGCGCGTCGTGCTTGTAGGTGGGTGAACTTTCATCCGCCGCTCGCCTACCACGCCGCGCGCGGATTCGTCTCCGGGGTCGTGCGGCTTTCGTGATGGCGAACGCCCACATCGGGTTCCGTGGAACCCCGTCTTGCCGGGACAACCGGCAAAAACTACAACTCCGCCGGCGCGAGGCCCCTCCTTGGGAAGGGTTCGCGCTGACAAGGCCCCTTTCGCGCTCGGCGGACGCACGGATGCTCTATCGCCTCAAACGCTGGCTCAGCCCCGATCTGGCCATTGATCTCGGCACGGCCAACACGCTGATTGCCGTGCAGGGCGAGGGTGTGGTGCTCGACGAACCGTCGGTGGTGGCGCTTCAAAAGGGAACCCGCCGCGTGCTGGGACGCGGAACCGCCGTCGGCAAACTGGCCCGCCAGATGCTCGGCCGCACGCCCGATTCGATCACCACGGTCAAGCCGATCCAAGACGGCGCGATCACCGACTTTGAACTGTGCGAGGCGATGCTGCGGTATTTCATCCGCAAGGCGGCCCGCACGACTCCGGGGATTCGACCGAACGTCGTCATGGCGGTTCCCGGTGGCATCACTCCGGTCGAGAAACGGGCGGTGTTCAACAGTGCCGAGCGTGCCGGTGCCGGGCGCGTTTATCTGGTGTCCGAGTCGAAAGCCGCCAGCATCGGGGCCGGTCTGCCGATCGCCGAGCCCATTGCCAACCTGATCTGCGAAATCGGCGGCGGCACGACTGAAGTGGCCGTGTTGAGCCTGGCGGAGATTGTCGCGAGCAAGTCGCTGCGCGTGGCGGGCGATGATTTCGACATGGCCATCGTCGATTACCTCAAGCGAAACTTTTCGCTGCGGATCGGCGAGCAGACGGCGGAGCAACTGAAGATCCGGGTCGGTTGCGCCTATCCGCTCGATCAGGAGCAGACCAGCGAAGTGCGCGGGGTCGACGTGGTCAGCGGCGTCCCGCGACGCGCGATCGTCACCAGCGAAGAGATCCGCGAAGCGCTGCGTGGGCCGCTCGAGTCCGTACTCAACGCCGTGAAAAGCGTGATCGAACAATGCGATCCGGAACTGGTGGCCGACCTGTCCGACACCGGATTGGTGTTGTCGGGCGGCGGTGCGCTCCTGCCGGGGCTCGACCTGTTCTTTCGCGAGCAACTGGGGATTCCGGTGCGGGTGGCCGCCGACCCGCAACGGACGGTCGTTCGCGGCACGGCCATTTGCGTCGAACACCTCCACGAGTGGAAGGCCAGCCTGGAAACCAGCGATGGAAGTTTCTGAACGTGTCGTTGGCGAGTGGGGTGCGTGGACTTTTTCGAGTTTGAAACTGGACTCGTTGAGTCGTGTTTCGGAAGAGATTGCAAATTGATAATTTCCAATTGCAAAGTGCAAAGTGGAAAACGAGGAGTTCGTCTCGCGTTCGCTTGGGATCTTTCAATTTGCAATTTGCAATTATCAATTTGCACTTTGCAATCTCTTCACGAACTGGATTCAAGGCGTCAAATCCCAGGCTCGAATGCGTCCGCGCACCCTTCAGTCTTGTTGTGAGTGGAATCGTCATTGGTGTGGGGAGTTCGAATGACTTCGGCAAGCGGGCCTGTCACCTGCGTTCTGATGCTCGTCGGTGTGGGCTTGTATTTTGCGCCCGACAGCGCGGCCGCGCGCGTGCGTGCGGTCGTCGCGGATTCGCTCCAGCCGGGCCAGGTTGCGGCTCGACGACTGGCTGCCCAGGTCCGGGAAAGTGCCGCAGTGTTCGCTTCCAAGTCCGAGCGGTCCCGGCAAGGTGAAGTCGATCGCTTGCAGGACCAACTGCGCGAGGAACAAGCGCGGACGGCATCGCTGAGGATTCAACTGGCGCGACTGGCGGATGCCGGGGCTCGACTCGATTCGCTGCCCGATCCCATGCGATCACTTCCCCCGCTGACTTCGTCGTCGCTGATCGATGCCGAAGTTCTCGGTGACGCACTCGCGGAAAAGTGGCGGAAAGGCAAACTGCTGAGTCGCGGCGAGGCGAGCGGTGTGCGGGAATCGGAACTGGTCATCAAGAGCGGTCGCTCACTGGTTGATGTGGGGCGCGACGGAGACCTGTCACCCGAGGACGGGTTGTTGCTGGGACGCTGTGTGATTGGCAAGGTCGAACGGGTCGGGCGCTGGACCAGCACGTTCCTGCTGCTGACCGATTCCGGCTACCGCGGCCGAGCCCAATTGGTTCATCAAACCGAGACCGGTTTCGTGTTCGGAGCCAAGGGGATTCTGGAAGGACAGGGGGAAGCTCTGTGCCGGCTGAAAGGGATCGCCTCGTCCGACGCCGTCTCCGTGGGTGATGCGGTCTATACCGCCACCAGAGAAGGTCAGCCGGCGACACCCCTTTACTACGGCCGGGTCGTGGAAGCGACGCTCGGCCCGTCCGACACGGAATGGAAAGTACTGATCGAGCCCGTTCCCATCCCAAGCGATCTGACAACCGTGCAGATCCTGCGGACCGCGGTCAATCCCGAGAGGTTGTCGGCCGGACTGTGACATGGTCCGGATCAACGAGAGAGTGTTCAACAAGAAAGCGGGTCAGTTTGAGTGGCACGCCCTGAGTCCACGAAGGGCGTGGATCGAGGTTCAGCGTAATTCCCACGCCCTTCGAAGACTCAGGACGTGCCACACCAGTTCAGTTTTCAAACTGCCCCACCACCGTTCAACGAGAAAGTGCGACCGTGCTGCGACACATTGGAATCCTGGCGATGATCTATCTGGGCGTGGTGGTGCAGAGCAGCCTCGTGCCCGGAGACCTCGCGGGAATGGGCCGGCCGTTTCTCCCCGCGCTCCTGCTGGTCCTGATCGCCGCCGGTTGCGACGCGACTCCGGCGATCCTGTGGTCCGGCGTGTTGGGTTTGCTGTTGGACGGCTTGTCGACGGAACGATTGGGAGTGCAACTGGCCCTGGCGGCGCTGCTCGGTCTGGGTCTGCAACTGATGCGACCGCTGTGGAGTTCCCGCAGCGTGCTGAGCCTGGTGGCGATGGTGATGCTGACGGGTCTCGCCTGGCGCATGCTGGCACCGATGACTCAGGCGGTGTTGGCGGGGCGCGTTGTCGATCCGCAGACGGTGTTGATCGATGCCGTCCAGGACGCGGCTTGGACGACGGCGATTGCCGCCGTGGTGATCTTGCTGGGACGCGGCCTGATTGGTCATGGGGTTCGCGCCCGGATGATGGTTTCGAATCCAAGTCCGCACTGGGGAACGGCGGCGCGGTGAAGTGGGTCGCGATTGGAATGTCCCTGAATTCTGGCGAATTCAGCTACGAAAGACCTGTTCATGTTGAATCGCCCGGCTGCGAGCTGGTTGACGGAGGATGCGGACCAATCCCGCCATTGGGATCCGGACCGCGCTCCGGGGCTGCGGCTGGCGCTGATGTGGCTGGTCGTGCTGTTGCCGCTCGTGGCGGTCGCGGCCCGCATGGCTCAGTTGCAGATTGTTCTGCGGGATGATTTCGTCACCGGGTTCGAACAGACGTACGAAGTGCTGGCGGAGATTCCCGCGCGTCACGGACGCATCCTCGCGGCCGATGGCAGCGTGCTGGCCGGGGAAGAGGAACGGTTCGATTTGCAGATGCACTATCGCCTGATCCAGCAGCCCGCCGACGATCGCTGGCTGCGCACCGAAGCGCTGCGCGATCTGGATCGCACGCAACGCAAGGACAAGCGCAAGGTCGAAGACGAGAAGCAGCGGGTCTTGGATCGCCGCGAAGAATTGTGGTCGGCCGTGTCGGCGCTGACGCGCCGCGATGCCGGTGAACTGGCCGCCGCCCGGTTATCCGTGCAGCAGCGCGTGATCCAGATGAGGGACGTGGTGCTGGACAAGCGGGTGCGGCGTCACGAATCGCAGGTCGCCACGTCCGTCAACAGCACCAGCACCGATTGGCGCGGCGTGTGGAGCCAGGTGCGCAAGGAATTGACCGAGCCTCCGCAGCGGTCGTTGGACTCGGAGCCACTGGTCGAAGAAGTCGGATTTCACACGGTGGTTTCCGGCGTGGACGCCGATGTGAAGGCGGAGATCGAGGCGAATCCCGAGCGTTATCCCGGCCTGCAAATCGTCGTGCAATCGCGGCGGGTCTACCCCCAGGGGGAACTGGCATCGCACTTGGTCGGCAGTCGCACACCGCTGACCGCCGAGGAGGTCCGGCAACGCCGCAGTGCCGATCCCAAAACGGAAGATCGCATCGGTGATCCTGTCGGGCGCAGTGGGTTGGAATTGAAGTACGACGACCATCTGCGCGGCGTTCACGGAGTCCGCCGCTTGCTGAAGAACCGGCGCGGCGATGTGGTCTCCAGCGATGTCGTGCGCGAACCGCGTCACGGTCGCGACTTGGTGTTGACGCTGGATGTCGAGGTCCAGCGCCGGGCGGAACAACTGCTGGACGAAGCGCTCACGACGGTGACTCCACCGGACGCCGTCGATGAGGACTCGACCAAGGTTGTCGCGGGACAGCCGACTTGTCCGCAGAGCGGATGCATTGTCGCGGTGGATGTGCAGAGCGGTGCGATTCTCGCCGCGGCTTCGGCACCGCGGTTCGACGCGAACCTGCTGACTCATCCCGACCGCGAACGTTGGAATGACCTGATGGCCGATCCGCGGAAGCCGCTCTTTTCCCGAGCGACACAGATGGCACTGGCACCGGGATCGGTCTTCAAGATCATCTCGGCGGTGGCGGCGGTCGAGTCCGGCCAGGTGGACCCCGACCTGCCGATTCCCTGCCGCGGCTATCTCGATCGGCCCGATCAACACCGCTGCCTGATCTACCGCCATTTCAAAGCGGGTCACGGCGATGTGCGGCTGGCCGATGCACTCTGCCGGTCCTGCAACGTCTACTTCTTCACGGCCGCCCGACGGATGGGGCCGCAGCCGTTGGTTGACTGGTGCAAGCGCTTCGGCATTGGTCAGCCCACGGGAGTCGACCTCCCTTCCGAAGGGACCGGGCATCTGCCATCACCCGATGAAGTCGTGGACGGACAGCGCCGCCGATGGCACCCCGGAGACACGCTCGGCCTGGTGATCGGTCAGGCGGACCTGCTGGTCACGCCATTGCAAATGGTCCGGGCGATGGCTGCGGTCGCCAATGGCGGGTTACTCGTGACTCCGCATCTGGCGGGAGAAGCGGGCCCCGTTTCGTTGGGAACCTCGCCTTCGTTCCATCCGGTCTTTTCACATCCGGAACCGCAAGCCATTGACAGTCTGCGCAGCGAGACGCTCGCGCATGTCCGCGAGGGATTGGAGATGGTCGTGAACCATCCCACCGGGACCGCCTACAAGACCGTCCGTCTGAAGGAAGTCCGCATCGCCGGCAAAACGGGAACGGCCGAATCAGGCGGTGCCGACCATGCGTGGTTCGCCGGCTATGTCCCGGCCGAGCGACCGCGCATCGCCTTCGTCGTGGTGCTGGAACACGGTGGCTCAGGCGGAAAAGCCGCCGGCCCGGTCGCGAAGAAATTCGTCTCGTGCCTGTTGGAACTGGGTCTGGTGACGCCCTCGACCAACCTGGCGCGCGAAAATACTTCGCACGGTTATGAATGAGAAATTCCCACGTTTAGCCCCAACGCCATCGGCGTGGGAGCGGATGCGGGCAAACCTTTGATCGCACGCACGCCGTTGGCGTAGCGGCTAAACGTCTCACGTCAGCCCGCGTGAAGCATGACCGCGGGGTCGATGTCCGATGAAGAAGCAGTTCGCAGACATTGACGTCGAGTGTTGGCAACATGCCGGAAGAATCGGCCTCGCGGAGCCTTCGCTCTGTCTCTTTCACGCGACGATCGATCGCGGTCGGGTGATCCTGCAAGCCCTGGACGAAGTGCAGGCCGAAGGATGTGATTCGCAGCGAGCGCTGACATTCCGACCATCGGATCGCGACAGAAGCATCGGCACACTCCGCTTGCGACTCGTCGCGCCGACGAACGACCTCCGCGTGATGAACATCTCGTGCGGACCGGGAACGGCGACCATCGAAATGACGCCGGTCGGATTGCCATTGGTGCGACACGCCGTTTCTGTTTGGTGCGACGGAGGCGAGGACTTCGGCGTGTCACCCAGGCGCGCGAATCTCAAGACGCGCGAACTCGGCATCAAAGACACGGTATCCGGAGAATTGTGGTTCTGGGGGCCCGGCTACGTTGGACCGTAGCAGTGCGGCGGGATCACTGATAGAAAGTGTCCGCAGCATTGAAGGAATTGTCTCCTGATGCGCACCCCATCGAATGTCACTGGCAGTTGTGGAGACTCACTGATGAATACGGCCGGAACGTCCTTCTTGTTTTCGCAGCTCGGTTACAACGTACCGTGGCTGCTTGTGTACCTGGTTGCTGTTGTCCTGGCCTTCGTGTACATGAGTCGGGCGACAACCCCATCCGTGCTGACGCTGGTCGGAGTGGGAATCTTGGTGGCATCGATGGGCGGTCGGTCCGCGGCCCAGGCTTTCGTGATCGGTGCGGGTTCGGCGGAAATGTCTCGCCTGATGCCGATCATCGGTGTCATCTCAAGCTGCGTCAGCGCCGTCGGACTCGGGTTTCTGGTCGCGGCCATCTTTGTCGGTCGCGACCAGGTGTCTCGAACGAAAGGCCGATACCTCGACGAAGACGACGGCGACGACGAATGAATCCGCGGCACGCCAAGGGCCAATGCGTTTTCGAAGCTGGCAGGATGTAGGGTGGGACCAGCGGCGCTTCGCCGCGCCGGCCCACCACCCATTCTCGATGATTCTTGATGGTGGGCCTGCGCTCGAAGCGAGCTGGTCCCACCCTACATTGAAAAGGGCATTGGTTCCGGTGGCACGCCGCCATCCTGTGGCGGACATCGCGGACTGCGGATAGGATTTCCTCGCGTTTCTTATGGAAGGCTCTCAGGTCGACAAGGCCGTCTCAATGGTGGAGGCAGAACATGTTCCGTCGATGCTCGCTGGCTTTATTGATCGCAGTGCTCGCCGTCTTCCTGTTGAATTGGACCGCGGGGAATGCCGAAGAGACCCCCGCTCCGGCCGGCGGTCGTGCCACCGGTGCCGCCAAGGCCAAGCCGCCGGTCAAGGAGACAGCCAAGCCGGGCTCGACGAAAGATGCCAAGTCGGATGAGGCCGCGAAAGACAACGCGAACGACAAGGCGAAGAAGCCGGACAAGGTCGTCAAGACGGCGGCTGAGTGGCGGAAGCAACTGACACCGATGCAGTACAAGGTCGCCCGGCTGAAAGCGACCGAAACGGCCTTCACCGGCGAGTACTGGAACTGCGCGAAGACCGGCGTCTATCACTGTGTCTGCTGCGATGAGCCGCTGTTTGATTCGAAGACCAAATTCGATTCCGGCACCGGCTGGCCCAGCTATTGGGCTCCCGCGGCGGACAATGTTCTCAAGACCAAGCAGGACGTCAGCGACGGCTCGCGTCGCGTCGAAGTGATCTGCAAGCGGTGCGACGCGCACCTGGGCCACGTCTTCGGCGACGGCCCGCAGCCCACCGGACTGAGGTACTGCATCAACTCGGCCTCGCTGAAGTTCGCAGAGAAGGCACCGGAGAAGAAGTAGTGTTGCGGCAATGTTGAAGCCGCGGGTAGCCACGGTCGCCAGACCGTGGGAATTCACGCTCATTTCGCAAGCCGCCCACGCTCTGGCGAGCGTGGCTACAACTCGAATTGTCAGCCTTTACAAAGCAGTAGTCCGGGGAGATGTCACCGATTCACCTCGATCCGCAGTCGTTCATTGACGAGGACTTTCGGTTCCGACTCGGGACCGTGCCGGGTTCCGCCGAGGACTTCTTCGCTCACTCACCCGATGCAGCCCCCGTCCTGGCGGAACGTCATCATTGGTTGACGACCGATCCCGCGCGCTACGCGGCGATCTTGCCCGAGGGAGTCTGTATCGTCGAGGAACTGTTGGAGCTGGTTGCCTCGTGGCCGATGTTGCGAGACGCGCCGTCCATGCTCTGGTCGCCAGAGATCGACCGCTTCGATCGGTTGCTGATGCTCGGTGAACTGTTGGAACCGGACCTTGTCTTGTTGGCTCCGACTGCCGGCGACCAGTTCACCGTCGCCGCCGGTTGCGTTTGCTTTCCGTCCAGTTGGCGATTGACCGACAAGCTGGGTCAGTCGGTCGCCGAGGTTCATCAGCCGGTCCCGCAACTCAACGCCGCGCTCGGTTCGCAGATCGACCGATTGATCGCGCACCTGCGACCCGGCAAGTGTGTGGTAAGGGCGAACTGGAGCGTCTGCCGGCAACCGGAACTCAATCAGCACCTGGACCGAAATCTGCCCGGCATTCCACCGCAGCCGACATTGGATCAAGCCTGGCTGCGGCGCGAGGACCAGTGCCTGTTCACCCTGCCGCGGACGGGTGGCGTGGTCTTCGGAATTCGCGTGACGCACCACTCATGGGGCGAGTTCCGTTCCGTGCCGGCCGCCGCACGCAGCGTCGCGCACGCGCTGCGGTCAATGCCACCGGACATGCTCGAATACAAGCGACTGAACGCTGTCAGTGATGACCTGGCCCGGTTGCTTGAGCCCACTGATGAAGAAGACAAGCCGTAGCCCGATCGCTTCGAAGTCGGGCGACTTTACTGTAGTCCGGTCGCTCCGCCGACCGGACGTCCCGTCGGCGGAGCGACGGGACTACAGTAGTCGCCAGCCGTCCCGACCCGCATACGCGAGATCGACGGCGCACTCGCCGGAGATCCAAGATCCAAGAGCCTCCCCGCACGGGACGGCATCCAGCGGGCTTGCTATCATGCCCGCCGCAAACTGAACAGCCACCGGATTCGTCCGTCTGAAAGGAACCGTCCTTCGTGACCAAAGCCGATACTGCGACCAAGCCCGCCGCTCCCAAGGGCGGGTTCTGCAACGATCTCAAGATTCTCTGGCACATGGCTGTCACCGGCGGGCGTGGCAAGACGCACGAGGAGCGGCTGGAGAACTTCTACTCGGGACAAGCCGCGGGCTACGACGCGTTCCGCAAGCGGCTGCTGCATGGGCGCGAAGAGTTGTTCACGGCGCTCCCCACCGTGCCCGGCGGGATTTGGGTCGACATGGGCGCCGGCACCGGTGAGAACGCCGAAAACTGGGGTGAGCGACTGAAGGACTTTTCCCACGCGTACCTGGTGGATCTCAGTTCGTCGCTGTTGAAAGTGGCCGACCAGCGGATCGCGGCCCGCGGCTGGCAGAACGTCACCACCGTGCATGCCGACGCCACCAAGTTCCTGCCTCCCGAAGGCGCGGCCGACATCGTCACGTTTTCGTACTCGTTGACGATGATCCCCGATTGGTTCCTGGCGCTCGATCAGGCGCGGCGCATGTTGAAGCCGGGCGGCATCCTGGCCGTCGTCGATTTCTTCGTCGCCCGCAAGTGGCCCGCCGACGGACTGACAAAGCACCGCTGGTCGACCCGCACGTTCTGGCCCACCTGGTTCGCCAACGACAACGTCTTCCTGAACGGAGACCACATCCCATACCTGCAAAGCCGCTTTGAAACATTGACATTGCAGCAGCACCGCGGCAAGGTTCCCTACCTGCCGTTCGTCCGCGCCCCGTACTACCAGTTCGTCGGTAGAAAGCCGGCCGACGAGACCGTCTGAAGTGTCTCTACACACTGGTCAGCCTCTGGTCACACTCTCATCTGCAACACGAGACAAATCAGAAATGCGAAGATTCGCGGCATACTTCTGTTTCTTGAGTGCGTGCGCCTGTTCCGGCTTCATCTTCGCTGATGACGTCGAATTGACGCGAGACAAAACGATGGACGGGACATGGCGAGCTGACATCTCTGGATCGCAGTCAGTCGTTCTGGTCATCAGTGGATCAAACATTGAAATGCATGCGAATGCCGGGGAAAAGCGGCTTCCGATATGGTCCGGCAAAATGACCATCTCGAAAGAAAATCCGGATTCACACATGGATTGGACCGAACTCGTTTCGGGACAAAACAAGCTCCCGGACAATCGATGCTTGTTTCGGTTTCGTGGTGATACGCTTCTTGTCATCGGTGGCGGCCCGGATCGCCGACCAACCCGTTTCTTTTCCGGTCCCGGAGCCGAGCCGAAAGCACTGCTCTTCATCCGTATCGAGGGCACCAGCGAGAAGGCCGAACAAGACCCCCAACCAAAAGGTCGGTAGGGCGCGGAGTTGATCTGGATACGCCACAGTGGCAGTCCGGTTAGCATCGTCATTCTCGCCCGGGAATCACGGACCCGATTCACGTTCGACAGGGACCGCAGGGAGGATGGTCAATCATGGCGAGAATCTTTTACAGCATGGCAGGTGAGGGGCGCGGACATGCCGTCCGCGTGAGGACGCTGGTCGAGCATCTGCGGCACGAACACGAACTGGTCCTGTTCGCTCCGGACGAGGCGTACGATTTCCTCGTCAAGTCGTACGGCGACGAACACGCCGTCGAAAACGTGCGGCTGCTGCGGATCCCCGGCATCAAGTTCCACTACACCGGCGGCAAGCTCGACCTGTTCAAGTCGATCGGCCACGGGCTCAACTACGCCCGCCGCGATCTGCCGACGCTGGTCAACGCCTTCCGCCGAAGGATTGAAGCGGAGCAACCGGATCTGTGCATTGCCGACTTCGAGCCCTCGCTGCCGCGCGCCGCGCGCAAGGCGGGAGTGCCGCTGATGAGCATCGACCATCAGCACGTGCTGCTGGCCTACGACCTGAAGACGCTGCCGCTCTTGCTCCGCCGGTATGCGTGGTGGATGAGTTGGTCGGTTCGGTGCTACTACGGACGCGGCGACTACGAGGCGGTCGCGTCGTCGTTCTACACGCCGCCGCTCAAGCCGGGCTTTGAACAGGTCCGGCAGGTCGGTCCGATGCTGCGCGAGGAACTGGTCGCGACCGTGCCGCACCAGGAGGATTTCTTGTTGTCCTACCTGCGCCCCAACACGCCGCCCCGCGTGCTGGAAACGCTGGCCGAGTGCGGCTGGGACGTGCGCGTCTACGGATTGGGCGAACGCCCTCAACAGGGCCGCGTTTCGTTTCACGCGATTGATGAACGCCGCTTCGTCAACGACCTCGCCCACTGCGCGGCACTCGTCAGCGCCGCGGGAAACCAACTGCTGGGTGAAGCGCTGTTTCTCGGCAAGCCGGTCTTCGCGATCCCCGAGGAAATGCACCACGAACAGCAAATCAACGCCTGTTTCCTGCAGCAGATGGGGGCGGGCAACTGGACGACACTGGAGTCGTTTTCCCCCGCGCCGCTGGCGAAGTTCCTCTCGCAGTTGGATGAGTATCGAGTCAACACCGCCGCGCTGTGCGGCCGACTGAACGGAACACCCGACGCGCTGGCGGCAATCCGCGAAACCCTGGCGCGGCGCGAGCGAGCCGTTCTCTCCCTGGAACGTTCGAAGAACTGAATCTCCCCATGTCGAGCGAGTCATCACCCCGACCGGTATCATCACCCGCCCCATCGCACCGCCGACTGCGCCTGTGGTTCGTGTTGATCGCGGTTGTCGTGGGAGCAATCGTCGCCGACGGTTCGCGCATCACACCCGCCGATCCGACCAAGCCGATCTTGGTCTATAGCGAAACGCATACGCCGATGCTGTCTCCCGATGCCACCGTCCTGCGGGTCGCCACCTTCAACATCCACAGCGGCCGGGGAACAGACCGCCGGTACGATCTCGCCCGAACCGCGGCCGTGTTCACGTCTCCTCCGGATGTGCTGGGGTTGAACGAAGTCCGCGGCACATGGAACGAGTCGCTGTGGCCCGATCAAGCGGCGCAGTTGGGCGGCCTGCTCGGCATGCAGTCGGCATTCGTCCCCACGGAGCGGCGTTGGTGGCACGACCACTTCGGCAATGCCCTGTTGACGCGCCTGCCCCTGCGCCAGATTCACCGCCTGCCGCTGGCGGGCACTCGTGGAAAGGCGTTCCGCTGCGCCACGCTGGCGCAGTTCGAGTTTCAGCAACAGACAGTGCAACTGCTCGCGGTCCACGTCGACAGCCAGTCGGACCGGGAGGCGCAGTTGCGGGCGGTCATCGCGCTGTTCCTCGGCCTGCAATCTCCGGCGATTCTGCTCGGCGACCTGAACTCGAAGCCCGACGACCCTCAACTTCAAGAGTTGCTCGCCCACCCCGACATTGTCGATGCCTTGCACGAAGCCCCGCCCGACGCGCGGGGACGCCAACACATCGACTGGATCCTGGCCAAAGGCTTTCACTGTCGGACGGCGCGCCTGATCGCCAACGACGCCTCCGACCACCCCGCCGCCGAAGCCGAGTTGGAAATCCTGTCATTGTCCCGGTAAACGCAAAGCGCTAACCTGGCCGTTTCGGTGCGGAAGGCTGAGACAGCCTCTTCAGCCCGGAGGGCGCCAGATGGTAGCCCACGGCGCAAGCCGTGGGTTGAGCGGCGAAGAGGCCTCTAGCCCGGAGGGCGATACTTCAATGAACCTTCGGATTCTTTCTTCCTTCGCGGTGTCGCCCTCCGGGCTGATTGGAATCTGCTGCCGATTTCCCACGGCTTGCGCCGTGGGCTACCATCTGACGCCCTCCGGGCTATGACCACCACGACCGCTGTCATGTCAGCGCTGTAGATCTAACGATGTCTTGCGACCGTCACCTCACCGTGGAGCCCCTGTTGAACCACGTCGATGTCATCAACCTCTTCGAACTGATCTGGTGGCCGGCTTTGGGAGCGGTCCTCGCCGTCCGCAGCAGACAGGCAACACCCCCTTGGCGTCGGCTGGGATTCGTGTCCGCCTTCTGGCTGGTATTGTTCGGCCTGTCGGATGGTGTCGAACTGTGGACCAAGTCCTGGTGGAATCCGTGGTGGCTGCTGGTCTGGAAGGGAACGAGCATCACGGCGTTGGTTGGCTGTGTGGCCGCACGGGTGTGGCTCAGGCGGCGTGGTCCATCATAGACCGTTCTTCGGACACACGAGTGCCAAGTCCGACGCTCAGAACACGAACAGGAACTCATTCGCGTTTAGCAGTGCGCGGCAGAAGGTGGGGAGGCCGTGTTGCTTGATGAACTGGGCTGACGCGGCCTGTTCCTCTTCTGTTGGGACTCGCAGGAATGTCAGTGCGAAGGCGCGGTGGATTTGGGGTTTGGGATCGGTGCCGGCTTCCTGTTCCAGACGTGTTGCGAACAATGCTGACTGCTGCACGATGAAGTGGCTGTTGAGCAGGTTGAGTGCTTGCAGCGCGGTGATCGAACTGGTTCGTTTCGGGGTGATCTGGCCGGCGTCGGGGCAGTCGAACTGGCCGAAGGTGTCGTCCAGTTGCATGCGGGGCTTGGATTGGTAGACCATCCGACGCCACTCGGCCGGGCCGAATTCGTGGCGGGAGTTGTAGACCTTCACGTAGTTCGTGTTCGGTTCGAACAGGTCGAAGCCCGGACCGCCCATGCGGTCGTCGAGGTTGCCGCAGACGGAAAGAATCGCATCGCGCAACGGCTCCGCTTCCAGCCGCCGGGGCGGGAAGCGCCAGAGCAGTCTCGATCCCGCATCCGCCTGCATGCCGTCCGGCCGGGCCGCGCCGTTCTGACGATAGGTGGCCGAATTCACGAGCAGGCGGTGGATGCGTTTGGGCGACGACTTCTCAGTGTTCAGTGTTCGGTGTTCAGTCAAGGCGGATGGCTTCACTGCGTTACTGTCCTCCTTCTTGCTGACCACTGACCACTGACCACTAACCACTTCCTCAGCCAGCCAGTCGAGCAGCTCGGGATGCGACGGCCTCGCTCCGTTGCGGCCGAAGTCGCTGGGGGTGGTGACCAGGCCTTGGCCGAAGTGGGAGTGCCAGAACCGGTTCACGAGGACGCGCGCGGTGAGCGGATGTGCCGGGTCTGTGATCCACTGCGCCAATTGCTGTCGCCGCGTCGCTTCGGGGGCGTCGAGGGGCAGCGTCCATGTTCGTCCGAACGACGCGAGGCTTGCGGGTGCGATCGGTTCCTTCGGTTGCAGCGGGTCGCCGCGATGGAAGCGCTGCGTTGGCTCGGGGGTCGCGAAGCGTCCGGCATAAACCTGCGACGGCGTCGTCAGTTGTCGCAGCGCTTCGTTGAGTGAGGCTTGCCGCGCGGTGAGGCGTTCGGATTCGTGTTGGTCTTGTTCGTTGACGAGACCCCGCGCCGGCGGCGGTGTCGTCGTGCTTCCGAAGGGCAGACGGTCGTCGGCCGTGGCGACGATGCGCAGGCTGTCGGCGGTCATGCCGATTTCGATGCGGTACTTCGTCGCAAGGCGATCGCTGAACTTGCCGTCGGCGGGACGGTCGCGACTCCACAGCACGCGGTCGATTTCGACCGCCTCGGGAAACTCGAACAGCACCCAGCCCCGGCCGGGCTCGTTGGAGATCCAGCTCGCGCCGTTGCCGTAGCGTCCGTCGTGGACGTGTTTGAGTTGATGAATCTCGTAACCGGGCAGGTTCGACGACGATGTGACCTTCGTGCCGTGGGCGGCCAGCGCGACGTTGCGCGGCTTGGCGTCGGTCTGTTGTGCGCGGGTCTCCTGACCCCGCACTGTCGCCGGACCGAAGGTCTCCGTTTTCTTCGGCTGATCCGGGGGCGAACCGTCGTCTCGAAGAGGAGACCTGCGGTCGGGCGTTTCGGCGGGGTCAGGAGACCCGCGCCGAACGGGGGGCTTGGTTTCGGTCGTGAAGATCTCCACTTCATCGAGGCATGGTTGTGAGCCGCCGTTGGTCTCGTCGATCGTGAACCGGACGCACTTGGCGCGCGTGGGGGCGAAGCGGTCGACGTTGGTGCGGCGCTGCACGGCCGCACGAAGAGGAGACCTGCGGTCGGGCGTTTCGGCGGGGTCGGGAGACCCGCGCCGAACAGGGGCGTCGCGCCGAACAGGATCGGCGACAACCGCCAGCGGCTCGAAGGCCCACAGGGCGCGTTCGATTTCGTTCAATTCGGCATTCACGCGGGCGACTTGCTCCCGGCGCTGTTCGACGTTGTTCGGCAGGAGCGATCGGTCGCCGTGCTGGACTCCCGCGAAGACCGCCTTCATCGAGTAATAGTCCACCTGTGAGATCGGATCGAACTTGTGGTTGTGACAGCGGGCGCAGCCGACCGTCAGTCCCATGAAGGCGCTGCCGGTGGTGCTGACCATGTCGTGCAGTTCGTCCGCGCGCTGCTGCGCGGTGAGTCCCGGATCGGGACTCTTCACGCGGTCGTAAGCGCCGCCGACGATGAAGCCGGTCGCCTCGTCGACCCCCAGGGCATCGCCGGCGAGTTGCTCGGTGATGAACTGGTCGAACGGCTTGTCGTCGTTGAAGGCGCGGATCACGTAGTCGCGATACGGCCAGGCATTGGGCCGCGGCTGGTTTGTTTCGAAGCCGTCGCTCTCGGCGAACCGGACCACGTCGAGCCAGTGCCTCGCCCAGCGTTCGCCGAAGTGCGGTGAAGCGAGCAGTCGATCGACCAGCCGTTCGTAGGCGTCCGGATGCGGGTCGGTTGTGAATTCAGCGACCTCGTCGGGTGACGGAGGCAGGCCGAGCAGATCGAAACTCAACCGGCGGATCAGCGTCACGCGATCCGCATCGGGTGAGGGATCGAGTGACGGCGCGGAGTCGCCGTCGTTGGTCTTGCGGGGCGACAGACGTTGGATGATGAACGCATCGACCGGGCTGCGTGCCCAACGATTTGCAACGTTGGGAACGTCGGGTCGCTGCACGGGGCGGAACGACCAGTGCGACGCGGGGTCGTCCGCTCCCGCGGCCGAGTCGGGCCATTTGGCCCCCTGATCGATCCACGCGCGCAGCAGCCCGATCTGTGCGGCGGTGAGTCGGTCCCCCTCGGGCGGCATCAACAGGCCGTCTTCCTGTCCGGCCACGAATCGGACCAGCGGGCTGTCGGCCGACTTGCCGGGGACGATCGCCGGGGCGTAACTCTCACCACCCTTCAGCGCGGCCGACTTCACGTCGAGTCGCAATCCGCCGCGCTGCTTGGCACCGTCGTGACACGAATAACACCGCGATTTGAAGATCGGCTGAATGTCCCGGACAAAGTCGACCTCGCGCGTGGCTGCGGGTGGCAGCGTGTTCGAGTTGTCGGCACCGAGCACCGCGTTCAAAACGCCAAGCAGGACGACGAGAGTTCTTGTCAGGATTGGCATGGTGAGGTCAATCGATACCGAGTAACGAACGATGACACGGTAGGGTGCGTGGAGTCTTCGGAACGCACCGGTTGGAGAGGTTGGCGGCCTTTATGGCGGTGCGTTCCGAAGA